>JARGGF010000400.1 GCA_029210905.1 Bacteroidales bacterium
TTACATTCATTTAGGGGAAGAGGTAACCACACGGAATTCAACTTATACTTGTTATGGAAATATATTGTCAATTAATGCGCCTAAACGGCTGGTTTATGATGTATTACCATATTTCGACGGTGATATGGATCAGGTAGCTATTGTTTTTGGGATACAACAACTACAATATATACTAAATCTTTTAGACCAGGAAAAGATTCATGCCATAACGGATTTAAGAAAATATATTCGCAAAAATAATGGATCAAAAGTAATTAATAAAACATTGCTAATACCAAAGGAATACTTATCTCCTAAAATTAGTATAGATGATATTAAGGCCATATATCCCTACGATATGGAAATATGTTCTAACGAAAAAATAGAGAGGGTCATTTTATCCAAAGATCCTAAATATGCAGTTGTATTTTATGTCCCTACTTTTGCAGGATCTGGAAAAGTTGAATTTTTATACATTTCAGGTGCAGTGGATGGAGAAATATTTGGTTTTGATGTAAAAGGAAATGTTCGACTTAATGGGATTGCACTAAATCCAAAAGGGAAATATATTATTAACAAAAATGAGTTAAAGAAAATAGGTGACATGGTTGACTAATTTTGAAGGTTCCAGAGAAAACCTATCTATTAGCCTAATTATTAATAATGTTCTTTATTGAATCTAATCATTGGCAAGTTCCGTCGGCAAATTGGTATCTTCTTTATTAATCATAGTTGCGCTGACGGATAACATCGTTTCATATACCCTGGGCTGAAGCCCAGGGATAGTGATGGTGCCCAGTTGGGGCTGTTTATATTGGCAAATAAAATAATCCTGAATGCGTTACTATGTAAACAAATTCCAGATAAACCTAAATATTGGGAAAAAGATGGTTACTAAAATAGTGACTGCAGTGAAAAACAAAGTGAAGTTTGCCAGTTGATCTAGTTTTTGTGGTTTTCCTGAATCTGCATCTGTAACAGCACCATCATCACCATCAAAAAAGCCAGTAATCCCCTTAAAAATGGCGGGAAACACCAAAATTACCTGCAATATGCCTATTGCGCCATCTTTTTTTACTACTGCAACAGCAGCTACAATATATGCAATCAATGCAAGTATAAAATCAAAAGGTAGTTTAAAAAGCATAAGCAATATAGAAATGGTTGCTAAGCCAATAGCTATAAACAGCTTTTTCTTAATATCTTTTTGTTTTATTAAATACTGATTGTCCATGATAATAATTAGATTAATTTGATGGTAAATTTAATAAAATTCCAAATTTTTGAAATAGAAAAACGCTTACGATAAATTAATTCTTATTGCTTACATTTATCGGCATTTCATAAAACCCGGGTGGCAACTATTTATCAATTTTCTTAACAGGAAACACCAACTTCTTAATTTTATGCTTTTTAAAGGCATGCTCAGAAATGTAAAGTACAGCTTCTTTTTTGTTGATATATCCTTTAATATCATTAATATAACCATCTAATAAAGCTATATACCTAGGTGACAAGTCATTTCCATGTGCTGAAATTTTACTCACAGCAATTAATTTATCATCACTTCTGTTGACTGGATAAACAGCATATACCTTATCATTATTTTTTACCAGGGTATACTGATTATAAGTTCCATCTTTAGCTTCATTTACTTTAAAAAGTGGTGCAAGTGGCTTGAGGCTTTTATCAAAAGTTGCACAGTAAAGGGGTTTTGCTCCCTCATCAACATGAATAAATGTATAAACAATTCCACCAGCTTCTATCATTTGAGTTACAGGATCATCCTCAAAATCAATGTTATCTTTAAAAGGCATAGATTGCTCATTTATAGTCTGTAAGTTATTATCCAAAAGTTTTAAATATATCTTTGAATCTGATTTAGATGCACATTCCGGTGTTGCTTTTGTTTCAAAATTACACATCACTACTAATTTATCCCCTAGTGTTTCAAATTTTAGCGAATTGAGATTTTTGGGTATTTCTTTGTAAGTCTTGCCAGTTTCTTTACAAGATTGTTCCATGCTTTGATGGACTATAACTGGTTGCTTGTATAATTGATTTTCATCATCAAGATACGCTGCATAAAGCGTAATATTATTAAACCAGAATATAAGCAGGCGATTGTTAAACCTATAAGAATAAAATCTATCGTAACTTTTTTCATAATTCCCAAAATAACTATTCCCATTTTTTGAGAGGCTAAGTTTAGCATAAACATCTTTCAAACTCGTAAGTTCTTTTTCAGTTAATCCATGAATACCAATAAGTTCATCATTTTTATCCTTTTCTACAGGAGTAAAAATAAAGCCTTCATTGTCAATAACTTTCCCATTAAAGCTGCTTTTCTTTGAAATCGGCATTGTGGTTTCTGTATCTTCAGTCATTACTGTAAGTTCTACTACCTCAGTCTCTTCTTCTTTTATAGTTGGTATATAAATTGTATTATTTTTGGCATTATAAAATACCGGTTTATGGTCAGGATTTAAATATATTCCATTATAATCCTCAGGAATGTCATTTATTTCAGAAATTTCACAATCAAGTATTTTTGGTAACGCAAATGGATTTGTCATTTTATAGTTTTCCCACCAAGAACCTAATAGTTTTGAAGCTTCATCCCAATCCCTCTTATTAATTTCCCTCTTTCTTCTGTTTTTATTAAATACTTCAACTACGTTGTTTCTTCCATCTAAATGATTGGTAAAATCTTTGGCTATTTCATTTAATAAGTTGAAACTCTGATCTACTGATTTTCTGCTACTTACATTAGCATATTTTTCATAATTACCCAGCGTTTGAATTAGAAAATCCAATACAGAAGTATGTGTAATCTTCATAACATCAATAAACTGAAGCAACCCAGGTAATTCTTCCCTGGTAACAGAATTCAGGTGCCCTAAAATAAAAGACGTAACATTATCATAACCATAATTGTAAACTACCTGCTTAACCTCATCTCTGCTGATATTTTCTTTCAAAAAACTTGGTATTGCAAATGGAATTAGTGGTTTAAAATAATGCTGTCTCTGAGTCGGAATTTTGCTTTTAATAATATTTCCATTTTTAACAGCAAGGATAAAAGGAATGTTTTCTACAGGATGATGATAATATGGGCCGGGAGCACTTCCAAACTTAGAATCCTTTATTCCTTGTATCAAAAGTACTTCATCTTTGGGTTTAAAAAACCGTCCATAATCTTTTTCAGCCTTTTTCAAATTCAGGTTTGAATCAACAATGGATTCAAATTCATCTTCGTACAAACCAAACGGATAATGATCACCAACAGCTATGTCCTGATCAGAATATTTATCTAAGCCGAAAATATTCTTCTTAATAAGGTACTTTTTATGGGAAGGAAGCCAGGAATTAAAGTTTTTTAATTGAAGATAATTGTGATATTCTCTTGCCGATGAAAGGTACTCGTAAGAACTTGATACAATTATTTTATCAGCATTTTCGATTGAAGGAATTACTTGTTCACTTAAAAGCAGTGTTAAAAAGTTCTTCCCAAAAGGTTCACTAAAAAAAGAATCAATGTTTATTATCTGTAAAATATCTTCTAAATTAAGTCTTCCGTTCGCCAACCCCTCATATAGCAATCTAAAAGCTAGCTTGTATCTTTTATCACTTATTAATCCACGAACCATCCAGCCATTTTCTTTATTATTTATCAATTTAAGGTAAGCCTCAAAAGATATTCTTGGGATGTTGTACTTCGTTGTATCTTTTTTCGATAATCTGTTGACAGCAAAATAATATGCAAATGAATTTAATTTAAATAATGAGTCAAGCATTGTTTCACTAAACTGCTTAAATTGCCTTTCAATACTCAGTTTCAATGATTCACCGGCTTTTTCAACAGTATTATTATTTGTTGAATTAAATATTGCTTCATCCAGATAATAATAATACCGGAATTTATCTTTGTAGCTATAACTATAGGCCATTTCACTTAGTTTTTCTCCTGATATTTTATGTGGTGGTAAAAGCTTATATAGTGAATCGGCCAGATTCAGTAACTTAAAACCAGCACTCTTATTTCGGGATTCCTGATAAAGGGCAAAGGCCTTCTCAAACTTCTCAATTTTAGCAATCGACTCACGAATTTCTGAGTAGGTTATTTTCAATAAAGGATCATTAAGCACCATAAAATAATCTGCCTTATTTTTTACAGCTTTATTTATGTACTCAAGAGCTTTTGATTTGTTATTTAACTGTGCATAACAAACCCCGGCCAGATAAAAATCTTCTTTTCTTCCTTCAGTAAAGTCCAAGAAATAATCGAAAAAGGCCGCAGATTTTTCGTAATCATTTTGATCAAAATAAGTGTACGCTAAATCCAGTGTATCGGCAATAGTTTGTGCCTTAAGTTTTGAAGTATTGATTAAAATCAAACAGAATAAAAGTAAAAGTATTTTTTGCATATGGTGTTAAATTGTAATGTATCTATTTAAAGCAAAGAAGCGTGTTTAAGTTGTATTCGCTGGTTAATAATTTGAAAACGGGCAAATTTAAGTGTTTTGAGACTAAAAATAAATGAATGCGAAATTAATTATCAGGAAATAATCCAGGATTTTGCCAAATTTGATGAATGATTCCATGTTTTATTGTGTGAGTTATTAATTCTAAATTTCAAGCCCTTTAATCATTTTTTATTATCATGCAATTTAACTACCTTGCTTTTCTATAATATTTTGCATGGCAAATAATTTTAAGCTAATTTACTAACACTAATTAAAATACTTATGGAACTTGGTGGATTTTCTGTAAGCCTTACAGTTAAAGATTTAAAAAAGTCAAAAGCCTTCTATGAGGCATTGGGATTTAAAGTTTTTCATGGTGACGAAAGCCAGGGATGGCTGATTATGAAAAGTTCAAGTTGCAACATTGGTTTGTTTCAGGGGATGTTCGATAAAAACATACTGACTTTCAACCCAGGATGGGACGAAAATGCGAATGCCCTGCAAACTTATACTGATGTTAGAGAAATTCAGAAGTCATTAAAGGAAAAAGGAATAAAATTAGAAAGCGAAGTGGATGAAGCAGGGACTGGACCAGGTAGTTTCACGCTTTTGGACCCTGATGGAAATCCTATTTTGTTTGATCAACATGTTTGAAAAAAATGGACAACCTATAAGAATACTTCATTTCAATACATCTAATAAACTATTAAAATGATAATCCTGCCTATACATTGTTAAATAAGATGTTAACACCTTATTTAATTATAGTAAAATGTTCCTTAATAGACCACTTTTAAAGTTAAGTGGCAATATTTCAATATTATTTTTAATCATTTCCTTTTTAGTATGATAAATTCATTTTATTTGACTATATTTATAGGATAGAGAAAGTTACCTCGAATTTTGTTA
>JARGGF010000401.1 GCA_029210905.1 Bacteroidales bacterium
ATACAACACCAGTAAAAATACAGTTGACATTGCAGGTGATGTACTTAGCTTAACCGCAGATTATCGTTACAATATTAGTGAAAACCATTCCTTGTCACTAAGTGCTTATTATTCTTCATGGGATGGCAGGGACGACAATCTTTTGACAGAAAACCTGGCCGATGAATTTTATAATGCTCAAAATATCAGCATGCAGTTAAATCATATAAAAGACAACTGGAATTATCAATTTCGTGGCAATATTGACTATGTGCAACCAATAAAAACAGGAAAACTTGAAATTGGAGCCCAATACCGATACGAATACCGATACGAAGACTTTTTATTTAGGGACTACAATGTTACTACAGGCAACTGGACAAAAAATGAGGACTATTCCTATCTTTTGGATTATCTGAATGCAATTTATTCAGGGTATGCAATGTATTCGAATAAAATTGCAGGGATAAATTACCAATTGGGAGTTCGTTCAGAGTATTTTGCCAGAAATATTGATATTGATACAGAAGATGCCCCTCTTGAATTTAATAAATTCATGTTGTATCCAAGTGTTCACTTTTCAAAGGAAGTAATGGAGAAACACCAGTTCCAGTTAAGTTATGGCAGGCGGATAAACCGTCCACAACCCTGGTTGCTGAACAACACACCTTCGTACATCGATCCTTACAACATTTTTCAGGGAAATCCAAACCTTAAATTTGAATATGTTGATGCTTTTGAGTTCAACTATCGTGTAACATTTAAGAAAGTTACCTTGTCCACTCAGACTTATTACCGATATACCAGCAATGCTTTTACGCAATTACGTTTGCTGGGAGATGATGGTATTATGGTACACAAATTGACCAATGCAGAAAGCCAGACTTCATATGGTATTGAACAGGGAGTGGATTATACAGTATTTAAATGGTGGCAATTGTCAGCAAATGTCAATGTATACAACTATACATTAAAAACTATGGTGCTTAATGATGAAATTAAACAACAGGTTTACACCTGGGACGCAAGGTTAAACGCTAATTTCAATTTCAATAAAGGTACCAGAATACAGGCAACCGGATACTATCGTGCTCCAAGTGTGGATGCGATGGGAGAAAATTCTGGATTTTTCGTTTGCAACCTGGGTGTAAACCAGAGTTTCTTAAAAGGTAAACTGAGGGCAGGCTTAACAGCCGAAAATATTTTAAACACGATTAAATTTGATTATTCAGTTGCCAGCGAACTATTTAATAATAAATACAGTATACATGCCGAAGGTCCTGTTTTTGTGGCCAACATAACTTATAATTTCAATAATTTTCAGCATAAAAACAGAGGACGAAATGATGATATCGACTTTAAAGGAGGAGGCGGATTTTAATACTTCTGCATAAATATAGTGTCAAGTCTAAAAAACCAGGTTTTTTGCACACAGCAAAATGCCTGGTACTTAAACTTCTACCATCCTTTTTTCCGAAAAACTTATGTTTGCCAATTCAATTATCCTAATCACATCAAGAGCTTCTTCGGGTTTAACTATCAAAGGTTCTCTATCGACAATAGCATGGTACAGGTTTTCGAAAAATTCCGGATACGAGCCATTTAATGAAGGATATGAAAAGCTGTCTTGTTCTGCATGAACTATTCCCCACAAAAATTCATCTTCCATACCCCAATTTTTGGTTGAGGGAATGGCGCCGCCCATTAAATCTTCCTCTTGAGGATCATTTCCAAATTTAGTATAACACGCTTTATCTCCTTGAATAATAAAGCGATGACCCGGATCGCTGGCTAAGAGTGAAGATTTTAAAGTTACTTTAAATTCATTATAAAAAAGTTGCAGTTCAAAATAATCATCCACCTCAGCCCCTTTTCTAAGTTTTCGCAAATCGGCAAAAAGTGAATTTGGCATCCCAAATAATACCAGGGCTTGGTCAATTAAATGCGAACCCAGATCGTAGAGCAACCCAGCACCCTTATTCGCATTAATTTTCCATAATTTATTTCCCAAATCCGGTTTCCATCTAAATATTTGTGATTCAAATAGTTTTACCTTACCAAGTATGTTTTCGGAAAGGATTTTCTTAACAGTTTTAAAATCACTATCGAGCCTTCGGTTTTGATAAACAGTTAATACCAATTTTTTATCATTTGCCAGTGTAATTAATTCTTTTCCTTCCTCAACCAAAACCGTAAAAGGTTTTTCAACCAGAACATGTTTGCCGCTTAAAAGTGCCTCTTTTGCCATTGGGTAATGCAAATGATTTGGGGTGTTAACGATAAGTAAATCAAGATCTTGATCATCAAGAAGTTCCTTAAAATCTTTTGCAATCTTAGCTTCTGGCAATATCGTTTTTGAATTTTCTTTGGTTCTTTCAAGAACTTTTGTAATTTTAAATCCGGGGTTGGATTGCAAAAACGGGACATGAAAGATTTTACCTGACAGGCCAAAAGAACATAAGCCTGTGCGAATCTGTTGTTTCATTTTTTTGCATAAAGATAATCAAGTTTATATTTTTATTTTGTTCTTTTGAGTATATTGAACTATAAAAAGTTAAAATACCCATAATTATGAAAGTACTTGTTCTTTTATTTCTAACTGTTGCTGTATTTTCTTCTTGTATTTCAAATTCATAAACAAATAGCTAAAGAAAATCCATAATAATTATTAACTTTAATAAAATTGGGCGCTATCTCGAAAAATTATTTCACGGTAGTATATCGCAGTTCACAAAGAAACTGATTTTGAATTAAGAAAAGTAACAGTTTAGGTACTTAATATGATTGATTATCAAATTAGTAGCACAATGTTACACAAAGTCATATCACAAAGTTGCTCAAAGTAAAATGCTTAATTTCTGCACTTTGTGAAACTTTGTGCATTAACTTCGTGAAACTTTGTGAAACATAAAATATTGAATAAAAATATTATAGGTTACCTAAATAGTAATAATGAAAAATACAGGGATGAAAAAAATTACCATATTTATATTTTTGATCTTGCCATTAATGGCAATTTCACAATCCAGCAATACAGAACGATTTAGTTGCCATGAAGACAGCATTTTAGCTGTTGCAGATAAAATGCCGGAATTTCCTGGAGGTGACATTGCTTTAAGAAAATTTATAGCCACAAATATACATTACCCTGTTGCCCCGGTTGAGGAAGTAAACATTGGAAAAACCTATGTTAAGTTTTGCATAAACAGAGCAGGAGCAGTTGAAAGAATTAAAGTTGTGCGTTCTATTCATCCTAAATTTGATAAAGAAGCGATTCGCGTTGTAAAGTCTTTCCCAAATTGGATCCCAGGTAAAAAGAATGGCAAGCTTGTTTGTGTCTGGTATACCATTCCCATAAATGTGCACTGGAAAGAAGACTAATTGGAACCATTTTGTTCTTATATTCAAAAACATATTATAATATTCAGCTTTTTCTCTAAAATTATGATGAAAAAAATTTTAGTATTTATATGGGCCTTTGCGGCAAGTAACCTATTTGGGCAAACCTACGAATTAATATCACCCGACAACAAGCTTAAGGCAGAAATTTCAGTGAAAAAAATAATTGATTGGGCCCTCACTTTTGAACAAAATACCCTTGTTAAAAACTGCACTTTTTCTTTAGACTTTAACAATAAGATGTCTTTCAACGATAAATTGAAGGTGACAAAAGTTGTTCGGGAAGAAAATAGTGAAACCATCTTCTCGCCGGTGCCTGCAAAATTTCGAAGTCAGGAAGTAAGATACAACAAGTTGCTGCTCAAATTTAAAAACAACTTATCCGTTGAGTTCAGGCTCTATAATGAAGGTTTTGCTTATCGAATCATTAGTAATCAGAAAACAGACCTTATCGTAAATAATGAACCCATTCAAATTGAATTTCCTGATAAGTGCCGGGTTTTGTTCCCTCAGGAACAAAGTCTGCAATCACACTTCGAGAGAAGTTATGTTGATACCAGTTTATCAGCATTAAGTTCAGGCAGTTTTGCCTCCCTTCCTTTATTGGTGCAAACTGACAATGGAAATAATATTGTAATAAGCGATGCTGATTTATACGATTATCCCTGCCTGTTCCTTGAAAAAGCAGAAGGCAATATCTTAAAATCAAAATTTCCAAATGCAGTTTTGGAAACGCTGCCAGCACAAAATGGTGCTGACAGAAACGAAATTATCAGCAGTGAAGCTGATTATATTGCCAAAACCGCTGGTAAACGAAACCTCCCGTGGAGGGTGTTTGCTATTGCTGAAACTGATAAGCAATTACTTGAAAATCAAATGGTTTTTAACCTTTCAAGGGAAGGAAATACAGATGATTTTAAATGGGTAAAACCAGGGAAAGTAGCCTGGGACTGGTGGAATGCCAACAATATTTATGGTGTTGATTTTAAATCGGGCTTAAATACGGAAACCTACAAATATTACATTGATTTTGCGTCGGATTTCGGCCTTGAATACATTATTTTAGACGAAGGCTGGTCAAAAACTACCACCGACTTATTGCATGCCAATCCTGATATTGACATGGAAGCTTTAATGAATTATGCCAAAAGCAAAAATATTGGAATCATACTTTGGGTTTTATGGAAACCTTTATATCAGGATATTGACCCTGTACTTAAACAATTTGTAAAATGGGGTGCAGCCGGTATTAAAGTAGATTTTATGCAACGAGCTGATCAACAGATGGTTAATATTTATGAAAATATTACTAAAAAAGCGGCAGCATTGCATTTGTTAGTCGATTTTCATGGAGCATTTAAACCCTCAGGTCTTCGCAGGGCTTATCCTAATTTAATGGCATATGAAGGCGCTAAAGGTCTTGAACATAATAAATGGAGCAAAGACATAACACCTGATCATAATTTAACACTACCTTTTATCAGAATGCTTGCCGGCCCAATGGATTATACTCCCGGTGCAATGCGCAACAAACAATTACCAGACTTTTCCGTTTCATTTAATTGCCCAATGAGCATGGGAACCAGGGCGCATCAGGCCGCGCTTTATGTCGTTTTTGAAAGTCCCTTACAAATGTTGGCTGATAATCCTTCAAATTATTATGACGAAGAAGATTGTGCCCGTTTTATTGCAAAAATTCCAACTATCTGGGACGAAACCAAGGCTATTGAAGCTAAAATTGGCGACTTTCTGGTAAGCGCAAAAAGAAATGGAAATAATTGGTACATAGGTGCTTTAACCGATTGGACCGAACGAAATTTTGAGGTCGAATTGTCATTTTTGGATGATGGAATTTATTCCCTTGAAATGCTGCAAGATGGAATAAATGCCAATACTTTTGCCGAAGACTACTCAATAGATATGAGCACAGTAAGAAAAGGTGATAAAATCTCCATTAAAATGGCAAAAG
>JARGGF010000402.1 GCA_029210905.1 Bacteroidales bacterium
ATCAGGTTCATCACCATTTGTTGTGTAACGAATAATTAAACCGGGATAACGAATATTTGCATGTAGTTTACCATCAATTATTTTAGCCCCCGGTGTTGGAATTCGATATCCCACCCCATTTTTGAAATAATCCAGTCTGACAAGATCTTTTTGTCCAACAGTATTTACAAACCTTTCCCATTCTGCTTCCCGCGTTTCTTTTCGTAGTTTTTCATTTTCTATTTTAGCCCAGGCTGGCCAGGGTGACCATGCCCTTTCAGCAAGTCCCAGCAATTTGGGAAACATCAAATATTCCAGCCGATCAAGTCCTAAATTATTTTCACTCCACAACAAACCCTGTATTCCTAGTACTTTAAGTGCACCTTGTTCTGTTAATTGATTATTTTTCTTAATCACATTATTATTATCAATGGGTTGTCCAAACCTATCCACTTCAGCACATTTTGATAAATCAAAAGGCGTATATTCCCAAACTTTGCGGGTATCGATAAAATTCCCCCAATAATAACCGGGTTCTTCGGGATGTTTGTGATAAGCCAAATCAAAATACAAGTTAGTAACGTGTGCCAAGACGATAGGATATCCAGCATTTGCTAATTGATATCCAATATCTTCAGCACCCGAATTCCACATATTGTTCCACACATAGGGCCTGAAATTTAAACCTACAAATTCAGTATTTGGCTGTATTTTCTCACCATGAATAAGCCCGATTTCTTCCCATCCGCCTGCCACAATATTTCTTTCAGCAAGCAGAGCAGCAAATCTTTTTATAAAATACATGGTAAGTTGATGTGCTTCAGTGTATTCCTTGTTTTCATTTATTAGTTTTGTACAAACAGGTGATTTTTCCCAAACGCCTCTGGGAACTTCATCTCCGCCAGTATGAACACATTTCAAACGAATACCTGCCTCTTCATACATTTTACTTAGTTCATCAGTAATTTTTGCCAAAAATTCATACGAAGATTCCAATCCAACATTAATAACATTATCTGTCCAGCCCTGTACCGATTTATATTCTGATTTATCTTCCAAATCGGTCAATAAATATTCTGTAGCTTTATCAGGATTGTTTTGCTCCATGTAAAAATCGTATCTTTTTTTCATGGATTTAACGGCTGCCCTTGCATGGCCAGGCATATCAATTTCAGGAATAACCTCAATATGTCTTTGATTGGCGTATTTGATAATTTCAATAAAATCGGCCCGTGTATAGTATCCGCAGCCATGTGATACACTTTCATCGGCAATGGGCCCGCTTCCAAACGATGGGTACAAATATTTTTCCTCGTTTTTAGAATAACCACGTTTTGATCCGAATTCTGTTAGTTCTGGCAGATCAGGGATTTCAATACGCCACCCCTCATCATCGCAAATATGAAAATGAAATTTATTTAACTTGTAGAAAGCCATGATATCCAGCAACTTAAAAACATTTTCTTTGGGCTGAAAATTTCGGGCTACATCCAAAAAAATACCACGATATTGAAATCGGGGTTCATCAGTTATTTCAATATTATTCAATAAAATTTCGTTTGATGGTTGTTTCCATAATTCAACAGGTACCAATGCCAATAAACTTTGAATGCCATAAAAAGCACCACTTGCAGTTCCTGCTTCAATTAAAATTCCCTTTTCAGAAATAGATAATTTATAGGCCGCTTCTTTAGTCCTTAACTTCGTATTTTCCTTAATTTCAATCTGTGCCTTTTTGTCAACCAATTTAATTTCCCCACTAAAAACACTGGCAAATTTTTCTTTCAAAAAGTCAGTTTCCCTGGTAAAAATATCATCACAATGAATTGATATTATATTTTTCAGAGTAAAGGCACCTTTATTTAATTGATAATTTTGAGGCCTTGGAATTATTGGGCAAAATTCGCTTTCATTCAGCCATGCAATATCCAGGTTTTCATCATATGTTACTTCAGGGGTATGCACTGGTAAAATATCGTTTTCATTTCGCTTTAATCCTGATAAAGGAATTTTTTCGAGATTATAATTACATACCAATCCGCTGTCAGGCTGATTATCGTAAACTATAAAAAAACCTCTTGGTGCATCAGTATAACTTAGCATTGAACCACCTGCAAGAAGCGGTATTTCAACCTGCGCTCCCATTTTTAATCCTTTAAAATCAGGATTAGGTGACAATGACATAAAATCGCCATTTACATGATTTATAATAAATGGACTTGCTGAATCCACCCTCATCGATAAGATAAAATTGAAATAGATTTTCCAACCTTTCTCCGGAAATCCTGACTCCGAAGTATTTTTGAGCGTCAATATTGAAAGCGATTCTCCATTTTTAGTGTGCAGATTTTGTTTCAGTTCCCAGCTTATTTCAGGAATAACCGCGTCCTGTTTTGTTTTTAGCTGGCAACTTGCTAATGCACATAATAGTGCCATTACATAAATTGATAATTTACCCTTTTTCATGATTAATAATTTGATTTATAAAGTTTTAAACTTCCATAAAAAAATTGTTCAATGCGGCATTTATATTTATTTTTATCAAAAAAAATAAAAGAACAAAACAGAATGGAATTAATTGCACTAAATTAGCTAATTTGCTGCAATAATTTCAATACAATTTCATTATTTAACATCATAAAATGCAAAACAATTTATTAAGAGTAGGATTGGCACAAATAGCACCTGTATGGCTTGACAAGGAAGCTACCATAGAAAAAATTATTACCTATATAAAAAATGCTTCATCGAATAATTGCGATTTGGTTTCTTTTGGCGAAGCTTTTTTGCCAGGATATCCTTTTTGGGTGGAAAAAACAAATGGAGCAAAATTTAATTCAGATATTCAGAAAGAATTTTATGCGTATTACGCATCTCAGGCCATCCAGATATCAGCAGGTCACTTAATTTCCATTTGCGAAACTTGCAAAAAACTTAATATTGCAGCAGTGCTTGGTATTATTGAACGACCACAAGACCGTGGTGGACATAGCCTGTATTGTTCATTGGTATATATTGACAGAAATGGCGAAATAAAATCAGTTCACCGCAAATTAATGCCCACTTACGAAGAAAGACTGGTATGGTCTACAGGCGATGGTAATGGGCTGAAAGTCCATAAGTTAGGCTCATTTACTTTGGGGGGTTTAAATTGTTGGGAAAACTGGATGCCATTGGCAAGAACTGCACTTTATGCACTGGGAGAAAACTTACATGTGGCTATATGGCCGGGAAACATTGACAATACAAGTGATATTACAAAATTGATTGCAAAAGAATCCAGATCTTATGTGATTTCCGTATCCGGATTGATGCGTAAAGCAGACATTGGAAAAGATATTCCACATAAAAAATTACTTGAAGAAAATTGCTCCGAATGGCTGGCAAATGGAGGTTCCTGTCTTGCAGGCCCCGATGGTGAGTGGATTATTAAACCACAAAAAGAAAAAGAAGAATTATTTATAGCAACCATAGATTTTAACAAAGTGTTGCAGGAGCGACATAATTTTGACCCATCAGGACATTATTCCAGACCAGATGTTTTGCAACTTGCTGTAAATCAGGAGAGACAAACAATACTAAATTTAAAAAACAAGGATTCGCTGAGGTAGCTATTTTTTTATAAGCTATTTCAATTTAAAAAAAAATGTGTGAAATAATTTGACTTATATTTAATACATTTCAATTTATGTGACGATAAATTCCTCGCTCAGGATTTAAAAAAAACAGGAAATTCATCATTGAAAAGTTCAATTAGTTTTTCCAAAATAACTTAATCTCTAAAAAAATTTGCATAAAATAGAAATGTCATCAATAAAATTAAAGTGGAGATTATAGCTGAGTAATAAATTAATAAGTAACTTAAGAAACAAAAAAAATAAGGTCATAAAAATAATATGAAAACATCTTCATTAGTTGTAATAGCCCAAAATTTTCTTCAAAATTCTGTAATTGAACAAATTAAACCATTTGGAAACGGACATATTAATGACACTTATCTCGTTTCATTAAAAAATGAAAAAGAGGAATACATTCTCCAAAAAATCAATACAACTATTTTTTTGGATGCAGAAGGATTAGCTAAAAATCATTTGCTCATTCAAAATCATCTAAAAAAAGAAAAAAAAGGAGCTATCGAATTAGCAGAAATTATTCCTGACACTATAGGTAACTATATTTTCAGAACAAAGGAGAACGAAGCCTGGCGAATGACAAGTCGGATAAAAGAAGCCTATTCCATTGATTTAGTAGAACATAACTGGCAAGCTACTGAAGCTGGCCGTGCTTATGGTTGGTTTATCAATGCACTTGAAGGCATAGACACTTCAAAACTTTCAGAGGCAATCCCCAATTTTCATAAATTGTCCTTCAGAATTGACCAGCTTAATCAAGCTATAGATGAAAATAGGGCCAAAAGAAAAGAGGATGTTTCAGATTTATTAGATTTTTACAAAAAACGAGAAAAGCAGCTGGTGGAAATTGAAGAACATGTTGAAAATAAAGAAATACCGATAAGAATAACCCATAATGATACAAAAATAAATAATGTACTATTTAGAAATACAAAAGCCGCAGCAGTCATTGATTTGGATACGGTTGGGCCCGGCATTATATTTTACGATTTTGGCGATGCGCTTAGAACCATTGCAAATAAAGCAAACGAAGATGAGAAAGATATTTCATTGGTGAAAATAAACCTGGATGCCTATAGCAATTTTTCAAAAGGATTCCTTCCCCAGGTAAAAAAAGTATTGTCAGCCAAGGAAAAAGAGTTAATTCATCTGGCTCCAATATTAATGACCTATATTATGGGAATTCGATTTCTTGCAGATTATTTAAACGGTGATATCTATTATAAAATAAAATATCCGGAACATAATTTAGTACGAACGAAGGTACAAATGCAATTGATTAGTGAGTTTGAGGCCAATAAAAATGAACTAATCACAATTATACATCAATATATTCATGATTGATTTGTGTCAGCATTCAAAAAGTAATATCTAAGAGCTGTATGCTCCATAATTAAATTGGATTAAGAAATTGCTAAATAGCATATAGGCTATCGGGCAGTTTTAGCTGCCTGGTAAATCTTCTTTACCTGTTCAAGCGTATAAGGTGAGTAATTAAGTCCGGTTTCAAATTCAATAGGCTGATTATCCTTTATTAGTAAATAATAAAAACCGTAATCATCGGCATTTTCTTTTTTAAATTTATAAATAAACCCGAACTCTTCTTCACTTACAAAGCCATCAAACCCTTCTGATTCTGTGGCCGATAGCCTTGCAATTTCCATTAAATTTTCTTTATAACGGAACTTCCTTTTTACCAGGTATATAAATTTTCCATGTAGTTATTGATAAT
>JARGGF010000403.1 GCA_029210905.1 Bacteroidales bacterium
TACTTTTGGGTTTATTGGCAGAAACAAGGGGATTGAAACGGTAATAAATGCATTGCCCGATGTGGTAAAAAAACACCCTAATGTACTTTACATTGTATTGGGCAAAACCCATCCTAATGTATTACGACATTCGGGCGAAGAGTACCGGATTTTCTTATTGCGTCTGGTTAAAAGTCTTCAATTGGAAAAACATGTACTTTTCCTGAACGAGTTTATCAATGTCAATGACTTGTTTAAGTATTTATCAGCCAGCGATATATATATTACCCCTTACCTGAATGAAGCACAGATTACAAGTGGGACACTTTCGTACGCTGTGGGCGTGGGTTCTGCAGTTATTTCAACACCTTACTGGCATGCGGCAGAGTTATTGGCCGATGGGAGAGGACGTTTGTTTAATTTCGGAGACGCTAAAGGATTAAGTGAAACTTTGACAGAGTTACTTGATCACCCGGATGAGCTGAATGCATTAAAAAGTAAAGCTTACGAATATGGCCGAAAAATAACCTGGCCTAAAACGGGAGGGAAGTATATTGAACTGGCCACAAGTGTATTAAACGAAGATTATCAGGCGCCTGAAAAGAAGGATACCGTATTAGATTTTCTTATCTTACCTCCATTTTCATTAACACACATCAACCGCTTAACTGACGATACCGGAATTATTCAGCATGCAAAATTTGGCATACCCAATTTAAAGGAAGGGTATTGCCTTGATGATAATGCAAGGGCTTTGCTAATGGTTTTGATGGCTTATCGGCAAATAAAAGACAAACGGGCCCTTGAACTTTCGCCAATTTATCTGAGTTATATTCATTACATGCAAAATGCAGATGGTACTTTCAGAAATTTTCTTAGTTTTAGCAGGAATTTTCTTGATGAGGTAGGCTCTGAAGATTCTTTTGGAAGGACTATTTGGGCCTTAGGTTATTTAATAGGAAATGCTCCCAACGATGCCTATTATCAAACAGGCAGGGAGGTGTTTTTTAATGCTGCTCCCAATTTTGAAAATCTTAAATCAATCCGCAGTATTGCCAATACCATGATTGGAATGAGTTATTATTTAAAAAGTAACCCTTCTGACGATTCTATCACGGAGCGATTGAGAAATATGGCACATAAATTAGTCAAACATTATCAGCAAAATGAAACAGAGGATTGGAAATGGTTTGAAACATTATTAGCTTACGATAATGGTATTTTACCGCTTGCATTGTTGCATTCGGCAGAAATACTAAATGAGGAAATAATTACCAGGACCGCTATTGATTCAATGAATTTTCTTACTGAGCACACACTGAAGGATAATTACCTGTCCATAATCGGGAATGAAAAATGGTATAAGAAAAATGGTGAACGTTCTGTTTTTGCCCAACAGCCGATTGATGCCATGGCCATGGTGTTGATGTTTCATCAGGCTTTTCATTTAACAAAGGAGAAAGAGTATTTGAATAAGCTGTACACATCATTTTTGTGGTTTTTGGGTGAGAATGATTTGAGAATGAGCCTTTTTGATTTTGAAACCCAGGGTTGTTGTGATGGATTTGAGAGTTATGGTGTAAATAGAAATCAAGGGGCAGAAAGTTCATTGGCTTATTTAATTTCTCATCTCACTGTTTTACAGGCTTATGAAGAATTTCATAAATTAGATTTGGAGGAGACTGAATAAAAGAAGTTCGGACATGAATATGAAAACAGTTGGAAGAACTTTTATAATTTTTTTATACTGATAGTTTGGTATTGGTCGTGTAAATGATTATTTCTCCGAATTAAGCTGACCGGTTTGTATTATTGAAAAGCTGAGCAAATTAATAAAAAGTGCTACTCTTTATTTAAAAAAAACTGTCAGGTTAAACTATAATAAAGTACAAGTTGCCCTATTATCCACCTAAGAAAATAATTATGTTAATAGAAAGATATTACAATAACCCAATTCTTACCAAAGATGATGTGCCCTATCCGGTTGCTACTGTGCACAATGCCGCAGTAGTAAAGCACCAGGGCTTATACATTATGATATTCAGATCACACAAAATGAACGGTCGAAGTATTTTGGGAATTGCAGAAAGTGCTGATGGTTACAGCTTTCAGGTTAAGGAACAGCCTTTTATGGTGCCCGCAACCGAGGGTGTTTTTAAAGAATATGAAGCCTTCGGAGTGGAAGATCCTCGAATTGTATTTATAGATGGGGAATACCTGATAACCTACAGTGCATATTCTAAGCATGGTGTGCGCATTGGCCTTGCAAAAACAAAAGACTTTAAGTCTGTTGAAAGGTTTTCTTTAATTACTGAATCTGATTATCGTAATGTGGTTATTTTTCCTGAAAAGTTCGGGGGATTATACGCCAGGCTGGATCGGCCTCATTCAGAAATATCACCCTGGTCTATCTGGATATCCTATTCTCCTGATTTAAAATACTGGGGCGAATCCAAACTGATAATGAAACCCTTACAATACCATTGGGACGAGATGAAAATTGGACCCGGCGCACCCCCTATCAAGACTCCCCGTGGCTGGTTAAGTATCTACCACGGGGTTTTCCCTACAATGGATGGGAGCGTTTACCGCTTAGGGGTGGCACTGCACGATTTGGAAGACCCTTCAAAAGTTATTGCCGTTGGCGATGAATGGATTTTACAACCTGAGGAAGTTTATGAAATTACCGGATACGTGCATAATGTGGTGTTCACCTGCGGTGCAGTGGCCGAAGAGGATGGACGCGTGAAAATCTACTGGGGAGGGGCTGATAAGGTGATGTGTGTTGGGACGGCTAAACTCGAAGAATTGGTCGATCATTGTTTAAATAATCCACGTGATTCGATTTAAAATGCAATTAGTCATTATGTCATTGGTCATTGAGACTATGATTATACGCTGGACATATTTTGCAAAGTATACAGCATCGAATAATAATAGGTTAAAATCTTAACTGTGATGGATTAATAAAACTTTCTTTCAAAGTATATCTGTATTATTATCAAGACAAAACTTAGTTAAATGTCTGAATTTCAAAAACTAATGACTAATTATCTAATGACCAATTACTAATTTTATGAAAATCGCAATTCTCTCCTCCATCGCCTGGCGCACTCCGCCCCAGAAATACGGTCCCTGGGAACAAGTTGCTTCTAATATTGCTGAAGGATTGATTGAAAAAGGGCTGGATGTAACCTTGTTTGCCACAGCCAATTCCATTACCAAAGGTAAGCTGCAGGCGGTTTGTGAACAGGGTTATGCAGAAGATTCCACTATTGATCCTAAAGTGGTTGAGTGCCTGCATATCAGTAATTTAATGGAGCAGGCTCATAAATTTGACATCATCCATAACAATTTCGATTTTCTGTCGCTTTCATATTCCCGTTTGATTAAAACGCCTATAGTGACCACTATTCATGGTTTTTCATCTCCTAAAATAATCCCTGTTTATAAAAAGTACAACAGTAGCAGCTATTATGTTTCAATCAGTAATTCCGATCGTAGTCGGGAGCTTGATTACATTGCCACTGTTTACAATGGAATAAATACGGATGAGTTTATATTTAATGAATTGCCAGAAGATTATTTGCTTTTTTTTGGACGTATCCATCCACACAAAGGGGTGTATGAATCCATTCAAATTGCAAAAAATACAAATAGGAAACTAATTATCTCCGGATTAATCCAGGATCAAGAATACTTTGACAAAAAGGTAAAACCTTTCATTAATGATGTAGATATCGTTTATGTGGGCAATTCGGGCCCGGATGTGCGGAACAAACTATTGGGCAACGCCAGTGCCCTTTTGCATCCGATTAGTTTTGATGAACCCTTTGGGCTGAGTGTGGTGGAAGCCATGCTTTGTGGAACGCCAGTTATAGCATTTAACCGTGGCTCCATGCCCGAACTGATAAGTGATAATAAAACTGGCTTTCTTGTCAATTCCATTGATGAAGCATCTGAATCGGTAAATAATCTAAAACATATAAATCGAAGTTATTGCAGGGAATGGGCAAATTCAAAGTTCAGCAAGGAGCAAATGGTTGAGGGTTATTTGTCTTTATATGAGAAGATTTTATGCATTTAAAAAGAAACCGCACCTTTGGTGCTTCTATTTTTCGTGTTATACCAAGACACAGCCCTTTGGGCTGTGCTGATGACTTCGCTCCTTTGGAGCTAATAAAAAATGTCATTATAAATAGTTGTGGAATAGAATAGAAAACCTTGAAGAGACTACTTTTATAATTTTCTTTGCTTTATTTTCAGCTTAAGCACCAACGGTGCGTTGTCATTAGCCTTGGGCGGGAAGCTTAAGGTAGTATGTGAGTCGTTACAAAAGCTCCAAAGGTGCGAAGTCTTAATCCCAAAATAGTACTCTCATCTTATTACACTATATTTATTTAAAAAGGCCCTGTATTCTTCCTTAAAAGATAATGTTTTGTGATGTATTTCCTGGTTTACTATATAATTTTTTACAATTTCAATTTCAGAGGGATTTATTGAGAGGCCTGCCAAACCAATGAAGACATACAAAAGGTTTGGGTCTTAACAAAAAAGACCCCGCTAAAAGCGGGGTCCTAAACTATTAAATGTTATGTTGTAAATTAAGCAAGCTTAATATTCACTGCATTTAATCCTTTTTTCCCATCTTCCAAATCAAAACTTACTTCATCACTTTCCTTGACTTTATCTTTTAGTCCTGAAGAATGAAAATAATATTCTTTCGATGAGTTTGAGTCTGTAATAAATCCAAAACCTTTTGGATCATTGTAAAATTTTACTTTTCCTTTATTCATAATATTTATATAAGTGTGCAAGTTAAGCTTAATTATTGGATTATTATCATTTTAAGGTGAATAGTTCAGCTATTTTATAAATAAATAACACTAATGATTCCCTGGTTATGTTTCTGTTGCTTTCTATTTACGTTTAATGGGCAGACTTTGGTTTTATTCAGTAAGTTTTCTTATTCGCGATATCCATAAACGGCGTCAGCCCTTATAGAAGATAATTTGTTATGTTAATGCATATGAATTTTCCGCCACAAAACGCTTTAGGAAGGTAACAATGCACTTTCAAAATAGCTCTGTTGAAATTGGAAGTCTACACTTAATATAAAGTGCAGACTTCCTCTCATCATCTCAAAAGAAACAAAATGTCTTGTTATGAAAGTACAACCAGCTACTTTCTTCTTTCTTTAGATGGTATGGTATTCGATTGCCTTCTTTTATTGGTTTTATTTAAGGTTTCCTCGTTGCTTTTCCTCGTTGCTTTTTTATATTTTTTTGTTGAAAGTGAACTGTTTTTCTGTCTTACCGAATTAATTTTCTGTTCTTCCAGTCTGTTATTGGCTTTATTT
>JARGGF010000404.1 GCA_029210905.1 Bacteroidales bacterium
AAAAACGCCTAGTACTGCTGCGATAATAAAATAGGTCTTAAGTTTGATGCTTAACCTTTTTCTGTAAATGGTAACAAACAGAATGATGACTAGCCAAATTAGATCAGAAACAAATGAAATTTCAAATCCGGTAATGAATAATCGGTTTAGGCTTAAAAAATAGACGATAAAACCAATGCTTGTAGAAATAATCAATGATAAATTAACTATTTGCTCCTGTACTTCACTAATTTGGCTATCAGTTTTATTATTCTGCATAATTCTATATTGTATAATATTAATACATACAATTAACAAAGAATATTTGTTCTCTGTAAGAAGTTTTAAAATCTTTATCTAAGATTTTAAAACAGATATTTATCTGAATATTAAATAATTACGAAATTAAATAAAGCATTTCAGAAAATAAAAAAAGGTTCATTTTGGAAATTTTGTTCTAATATATGAGCCCTGCTAAATATGGCCTACACAGCAGAGGACTATTTTTCTTTCGGTTAATATTTTTCAAATTCTGATTCATATCCGGAATTCTCAGACATATCCAGTGCAAAGCTTGATTTATTTGAAGTATTTTTGAATTTAGATGTTTGGGCTTCACTTTTTAAGTTATTTGCAATTTTTTTAAAATCAGACATCTGTCTCTTGAACTGGTGAGTCTGCTCCCCTATTTTAAAAAATGAAATTAAATCAAGCAATTGTTGGGCCTGGGCTGATAACTCTTCAGAACTACTTGCCATTTCTTCTGAGTTTGCGGCATTTACTTGTGTTACGCTATTAAGTTCATTGATAGCATTATTTATTTGGTCAGCACCTGCATTTTGCTCAGCACTGGCCACTGAAATTTCCTGAATAAACTGAACTGTTTTTTGTATCTCAGGTATAGTTTCATGCATGTATAAGCTTGCTTTTTCAGTAATTTTAACGCTATTTTCTGATAGTGCATTAATTTCCTCTGCAGCAACTTTACTTCTTTCGGCTAATTTTCTTACCTCACCGGCCACAACAGCAAAACCTCTACCATATTCGCCAGCACGGGCAGCTTCAACCGCTGCATTTAATGCCAGAATGTTTGTTTGAAAGGCAATATCGCTGATTATAGAAATTTTTTGTGCAATTTCTTTTATAGAAGATAAACTATTGCCCGCTGCCTGGTTTACTTTAGTCATGCCTTCAGAGGCACTTAAAGCAATTTTTTCTGTTTGATTTGCATTGCCGGAATTCTGTTTTATATTGGCTACCATTTGTTCCATTGAGGCTGAAACCTGCTCACTGGCAGATGCTTGCTCATTTGACCCCTGAGAAAGTTGTTGGGCTGCGTCGCTTAATTCATTACTGGCATCAGATATATAATCAGCACTATTTTTAACTCCTGCAATTACTTTTTTAAGGGTGTTTGATAAAGTGCTTATGCTAACGCTTAACCTACCCAGCTCGTCATTTCGTGAAGCCAAAGTCTTATCGGTTACAATATCCAAATTTCCATTGCTTAACTCTTCAAGGTTTTTTAATGAAGCATCAAACGGTTTTCGTATTAACCGATACACTTGATAAATTAATATTCCTGAAACAATTATACCCACCGGCAAATTAATCGCTTTTACATAGTGATCCGGAAATAGGCGGGCAAGTTGCGTATTAACCTCATTAAAAAGAAGATTTATCACCCAAAAGGTAACTATCTTTAATAGGATACTGTTTTTGAACAACAGCCTAAGAACAATGATTGCCAGGCCAGTGCCTGCTACCAGAGTGAGTGCTAAATTAATTAAAATCGTTTCCATTTTATAATTATTAGTTATTAATCGATGTTTTTTTTGAACTTAAATTGGGGTTTGTATAATTCTATTTTATGTATGTTCACTATTTGCTTTGGGGTTATTAATATCTAAATGACTTTTTTATTTTTGTCTCGATCTTTAATTTAAAATTATTTCAGGTTCTGTTTATTCTTTAGGTAGGTAAAACTTTCCATTAAGAACATTTGCAATTGCATCTTCCAAATGATCAGTTATATTGTTTTTATTCACAAAAGATAGAAATCCTGCTTCTATAACATCATTAATATATTGTGGTTCCTGATAATTAGAAACAGCAATTATTTTAACCGACTGGTCTTTTTTTAGCAGTAATTTTGTTGTTTCCATACCATTTAAACCCGGCATTTCTAAATCCATCAATATAAGGTCGGGTTTTTTCATGTAGAATAGTTCAATTGCTTGATTTCCATTTTCGGCCTCGGCAACCACTTGGTATTCAGTATTTCTGCTTAAAAAGTGTTTTGTTGCTTCTCTAAAAGCTTTGTTATCATCAACAATCATTATTCGCATGTTCTCAACAATTATAATTTTGATGCAAAAATAGATCGGGATAGCCTTAAGTTAAAAGAGCAGATTTACTCAATTTTTGAAGAATATTACTTGCGTAAAATTACGCATATGGGAAAGGTATACCACTCAGAGACAGACAGATTGAGCAGCCTGAATAATATTCTTAAGTGTAGTGCAATATGTTTGATGGTAATTTAAGTTAATAGTATGAAATAATTCAGTTAAGTGCTAATATTGATGCAATTAAATATCAATGAGTTTGTTTTTTATCGCTTGAATAATAAGGTTGCTGGTATTTGTGGCACCAAGTTTTTCCATAATTCGTGCTTTGTGTCCTTCTACAGTTCTTGGAGAAATGAAAAGTTTGTCTCCTATTTCTTTTGTTGATAAACCATGGCAAATCAATTCCAGGGTTTCCTGCTCCCTGTCAGTAAGTTTTATTTTTACTGAACCTGAAATTTTTTCTGATATTTTGGTTTTGCCCATATTTATAATGATATTTTTCATCAGTTCAGGGGAAAAAAAATCATTCCCTGCCATTACAGTTTCAATAGCTTCTTCCAATTCTTCACTACCAGCTTGTTTCAGCACAAAGCCTTTTGCTCCTGCACTAATCATTTTATAATAGTAGTTTTCATCACCATTCATTGATAAAGCAACTACTTTTAAATCAGGATTTTGAGCCACAGCAATTTCCGTAGCTTCTATGCCATCCATTTGTGGCATATTAATATCCATCAGCACAATATCGGGCTCGCAGGTTTTTAAAAGTTGAAGAAACTGTTGCCCATTTTCTGCTTCGGCAATTACTTCAGCGGTTTTGAGCTTTGAAATAAGAAAGCTTAAGCCTTCCCTGAACATTTTATGGTCATCAACCAATATTATTTTTATCTTTTTATCCATTTTCAAATAATTGGTAAAAATTCAGATTGCAATTTTTACATCCACTTCAATTCCTTTATCAATATCACTTTGCATGTTAATTTTGCCATTTAGCGATTTTATACGGCTAATTATATTTGACAAGCCCATTCCTGTATTATTTTTAATGGTTGTTTCAAGATCAAATCCAACCCCATTATCTGAATAATTCATAGAGATGGAACCATCTATAGCAATCAGAACGATGGTAATAAGATTTGCCTTGGAATATTTAATACTATTGTTAATCAATTCAACCAGAACACGATACAAGGTAGTTTCTATATTTTCATCCAGCCTGTAATCTATATTTGTATGAAAATCAAACATTATTTTACTCGTTTTATTAATTTTAAGAAAAAAGGACTCGATGGCGCCCTTTATACCAAAATTGCGTAAGACATGTGGACTTAAATTATTAGCTATTTCTTGGGCACTTATGATTGCTTCATTTACTGTGTCGTTAAGTTTCATGATGGTATACAGCCTTTCTTCTTCATTTTCACAACTATGAAGTGCTTTTGCATAGATTTTAGTAGCCGAAAGCAAGGGGCCTACTCCATCATGTAACTCTTTTGCAAATCGGCTTCTTTCCCGCTCTTCAGTTTGAATAATAGTACTTAGTATTTTTTGTTCAAGTTTCTTTCGTTCGCTAATATCATGTAAAACTGAAAAAACAGCTTTCTGATTTTCATAATCAATAAGAATGGTGTTCACTTCTAAGGGTACAACTTGATTTTGTGAAGTTTTGACTGCAATTTCAATATGCGATGATAACTGATTATCGACCAGGCTATTTGCTTTTTCATTTATTATTGTATAATATTCTGGCAACACAAAGTCTCTTACTGTTTTATTTTTTAGCTCCTCCTCAGAAATACCTATAAAATTTAATAAGGTTTTGTTTACTTCCAGAATTTTACCTTCAAAATCACTGATTACTATGCTATTAGAACTTGAATTAAATATATTTTTGAATTTTTTTTCGCTGATCAATGCACTTTCTTTAGCTATATTCAATTGTTCAACTGATGAAGTAAAAAATTCTCTTTGTTTTCCTACAATAAAAATTGTGACAATGGATATATATAAAAAGGTCACTATCATGACCAGCCAAATATTATAGCTTGATAAATAAGTAATAATATCAAATTTAATCCCAAGATACTTATTGTAAAACAAATAGGCAGCTGCCAGTACCATCACAGTAAGAAGGGACAAAACAACAAATGCATATTTCTTTTCGTAAAAAACACTGATAATCAAGGATATAAAAACAATATGAAGACTCCAGTAACCCAACATGCCTACATTAAATACATAGGAAAACAAGAAAATCGTTAAAAGAGAAACATAACTTATAAACCTGAATCTAAAACTAGTTTTGTTCCTTAAAAGATAGATTAGAATAAGAAGAAATAATAAAATGAATTGATATAAGACAAGTGAGGACAGGCCAATCGTTTTAAATCGGGTATAGGTGCCAATTAAACCTGGAATGGCAAATAAAATACTGATAAGAATTGCAAAATTTAATATCTTGTTGTTACTTAATTTTAATTCAGATTTAAAATCTGAACTGCTATTAATTTTTACTGACTTGATTTTCATTTATATCAGGGTTAAATACGGGGTATTCGCAATGTATTTTATAAGAAGTATTTACTCGTTTATTCATGTCAAGTACAACTTAATGATTATCATTAGAATCCTTAGATTAAATCCACATATATGTCAGATAATTAATAACATGCCAAATGAACCAAGGAGTTTTGAATTAAATTATTCCGGTCTTTTTTCAACCACACAATATATGATTTTTTAATGAATTTTTGTGGTTTAATCCTTCAATTAATCAATTTTGTTGATTTGAAAGAATATATTTCTAAAACTTAAGTTTATTAATGAATAAAGCCTTTGTATAAGTATTTTTCCTTTTATTTGTAGTCGTTTTTATGATGAATAATTATCGCATGCTAAAACATATATTGTTCTGGTTTTTTTTGTTGAATTACGTCACTCTGAATGCACAGCTAGATATCAGAACAGTGATAGATAAAGCAAGAAAGGAAATATTCGAA
>JARGGF010000405.1 GCA_029210905.1 Bacteroidales bacterium
CGCTTTTTAATGAGTCGCCCCAGCGCTTATAAGTGGGGTAGGAAAACCCAAAATGGGCGATTAAGGTCTTTACTTTTACGCCAGAATTATACAAGCGGGCCAATAAAAGTTTAAATTCGGGCTTGTTTTTGTCATTATCAACAATCTCATACAAACCCAGGCCAAAATAAACATGTATTTTATTGTTGGCCAGGTCCTTGTATACAGTGAAATTATTTTGCCCGTCGGCACCTAGTATTAATTGTAAACCTTCTGGCATCGTTTTTAAATTTAATTAAATTTAGAGCCTAAATTTAAAAATTTATTTTTGCGATTGTTTGATCGGGAACATTAAAAATACTGAGGTCTGATGGTATTGCAACAAAAAACAATGGCTTCAGTCTGGGGAACAGATAAACCAAATACCTCAATTACCATTACCGGAAGTTGGGACGAAAGTGCAACTACCAAAACAGATAAAGCCGGAAAGTGGAAAGTAAAATTAAAAACCCCCGAAGCCGGAGGCCCCTATTTCCTTACAATTGAAGGCAGCAACAAGGTTGTTTTAAAAAATGTATTAATTGGTGAAGTATGGATTTGCGCAGGGCAATCAAATATGGAAATGCCATTGAAAGGTTATAATAATCAGCCTGTTAATGGAAGTAATGAAGCAATTTTAAACGCTACTAACAGCAATATCAGATTGTTTACAATTGAACGAAATCCAAGCCTGGTTCCGGCAGAGGATGTTTCAGGTAAATGGTTAGTTTCAAATCCTCAAAATGCCAAAGATTTTAGCGCTGTAGGTTATTTTTTTGGTGAAAAAATAAATAGTTTATTAAACGTACCCGTCGGATTAATAAGCATTGTATGGGGCGCTTCAAGGGTTGAGACCTGGATGGATGAAGAAACCCTTTCTGAATTTAAGGAAATTGAAATACCTAAAGAAATTCCGAAGGAATATCCACAGCATTCTCCTACTCTATTATACAACGGAATGATACATCCCCTGCAAGGGTATTCAACAAAAGGGTTTATTTGGTACCAGGGAGAATCCAATATAACTAAGGCGAATCAATATGTAAAATTATTTCCTGCCATGATAAACCAGTGGAGAAACCAATGGCAGCAAGGAACCCTCCCGTTTTATTATGTTCAGATAGCTCCCTTTAAATATTGGGGAAATACCCCCGTGTATTTAAGAGAAGCTCAGTTAAAATGCTTGCCATTAATCCAAAAAGCCGGAATGGTAGTAACAATGGATATTGGAGATTGCGATTTCATTCACCCACCTGAAAAGCGGGTTATTGGCGAGCGCTTAGCATTATGGGCACTGGCAAAAGACTATAATTTTGAAGGAATAGCGTATTCTGGGCCCTTATACAAAAAGTTTGAAATTACCGAAGACGGGAAAATAGATATATATTTTGATTATTGCCCACTTGGGTTGACAAGTTATGGTCTGCCTATAACAGGCTTTGAGATAGCCGGGGAGGATAAAGTATTTTATCCCGCAACCGCAACAATAAATGAAAATAGGACAGTTACTGTTTTTTCTGAAAAAGTAGCAAAGCCGCTTGCTGTCCGATATGGTTTTATCCCTTGCCCTAAAGGGACACTTTTTAACGTAGAGGGTCTTCCTGCTTCTCCTTTCAGAACAGATGAATGGAAAGAGGAAAACTAAATGACTCGCACGAAAATAACATTTAAATCTGGCTCAATTTTTTTTATGGTTTGAGCCAGATTTTTTGCTTGTGCAAATTTGAAACATATATTTTCCACATAATCGTTTACGTCCTAAAAACAAAAATCGCCACAAATTATAAATTTGCAGCGACTTAAAATATGAAAATTTCAATTTTACGTTTTCCCGCCCCAGGTCCCTTCTCTCCTGCAAACATTTTGACATAAAAAAAGACCCTTGCTTTTGCAAAGGTCTTTCTCACCATTGTTGTCCCGCCAGGGCTCGAACCTGGACTCTTCTGAACCAAAATCAGACGTGTTGCCAGTTACACCACAGGACAATCTTTCGTGTTTCGGAGTGCAAAAATATAAAAAATATTTTTCCTGCAAATAAAAAAATGAATAAATATTTGATTTTAGACCCATTTTATAAAAAAAGTGTATTTTTGCCTTCAAATTAATCTTTACAATACACTAATGAGTAACTCAAGCAGCCAAAGTCAGAAATTTTCAGCCACTAACTATAGAAAAATAAATAATATCACCGGTTGGTTTGTATTTATTGTTGCAGCAGCAACTTATTTATTAACTATGGAACCCACTGCCAGTTTTTGGGATTGTGGTGAGTTTATTGCATCAGCCTATAAACTAGAAGTTGGCCACCCACCCGGAGCTCCATTATTTATGATAGTAGCCAAAGTTTTCTCGCTATTGGCCGGCGATGATGTTACTAAAGTAGCCATGATGGTTAACTCCATGTCTGCATTGGCCAGCGCCTTCACTATCTTATTCCTGTTTTGGAGTATCACATACTTTGCACAAAAAATTGTAAATAAAAAAGAAACGGAATATACAACTGCAGATCTAATTGGTATATTTGGAGGTGGTCTGGTTGGAGCATTGGCATATACATTTTCAGATACTTTTTGGTTTTCAGCTGTTGAGGGGGAAGTTTATGCCTTATCGTCGCTATTTACCGCTGTTGTTTTTTGGGCCATTTTAAAATGGGAACGCATCTCTGAAGAAAAATATGCCAATCGCTGGTTGATCTTCATCGCTTATATGATGGGATTATCCATTGGAGTCCATCTACTTAACCTGCTTGCCATCCCTGCCATTGTATTTGTCTATTACTTTAAAAAATACAAAACAAGCCGTCCGGGTATTATTAAAGCTTCAATAATTTCAGTAGTAATTTTAGGGGCAATTATGTACGGAATAATCCCTGGTATTGTTAAAATTGCTTCGTGGTTTGAGTTGATGTTTGTAAATGGATTTGGTTTGCCCTACAACACCGGGGTGATGTTTTATATGATGATAATTCTGGGTGGAATTGTATGGGGTATCATGTATACAACAAAACACAAAAAAGTTTTGGCCAACACCTTAATTTTGTCAATTACTGTTATTTTAATAGGATATTCTTCGTTTACCATGATTGTAATCCGGTCCATTGCTGATACCCCAATGAACGAGAACCGTCCTGACAATGTATTTTCGCTACTCTCCTACCTTAATAGAGAGCAATACGGAGATCGTCCTTTGATTTATGGCCAGTATTTTAATGCTGAGGTGGTAGCACAGGAAACAAAATATACTTACAGGCAAAAAAACGGGAAATACGAACAAATCCCTATGACTAACCCTGAATATAAGTACGATCCTGAGTTTAGTACCATTTTTCCAAGAATGTACAGCCATCAGGGCAGCCATAAAAGTGGATACATTAGTTGGGCAAATATTAAGGACGATAAAAAGAAACCCTCTTTTGTAGAAAATTTAGTTTTCTTTTTCGGGTACCAGGTTAATCATATGTATATCAGGTACTTTATGTGGAATTTCTCTGGACGGCAAAATGATTTACAAGGGCACGGTGACCATCTTAAAGGAAACTGGCTAAGTGGAATCCCATTTATTGATGCCATTCGATTGGGTCCACAAGACAATTTGCCCAAGAGTATGACCTCCAATAAAGCAAGAAATAATTATTATATGCTACCTCTGCTGCTGGGCATATTGGGCATGATATTTATTTACAATCGGAGACCAAAACAGTTTGTAATAATTTTATTATTGTTCTTTTTCACGGGCATTGCAATTGTAATGTACTTAAACCAAACGCCTTATCAGCCGCGCGAAAGGGACTACGCCTATGCAGGTTCGTTTTATGCTTTTGCAATTTGGATTGGACTTGGAGTTCTAGCCCTGGCAGAATGGCTAAAAAAACTGGCTCCCGCGACTATTTCTGCAATTCTTGCTACTGGTTTAACTTTAATTCTCGTACCGTCTATTATGGCCAAAGAAAATTGGGATGATCATGACCGGTCAGGGAGGTATACTGCACGCGATTTGGCCAAAAACTACCTCAATTCGTGCGCGCCTAATGCCATACTGTTCACCTACGGTGACAATGATACTTTTCCACTTTGGTATGTGCAGGAAGTAGAAGGATTTAGAACTGACGTAAGGGTGGTAAATTTAAGTCTCTTAGGCACAGACTGGTACATAGACCAGATGAAAAAGAAGGCTTATGAATCAGCCCCGGTCCCATTTTCATTTTCATCTGATAAATATGAGCAGGGCACCCGCGACATCCTTCCTGTTCTCGACAGATACAAAGAAACAGTTATGTTGAAAGATGTAATGGATTTTGTTGCATCTGATGATGAGCGAACCAAGGTGGAAGCCCAGGATGGAGAAAAACTTGACTATATTCCTGCTAAAAATGTAGCAATTTTGGTTGATTCACTTGAAGTTATTAAATCAGGGATGATTAAGCCTGAAATGCAGGATAGCGTGCTAAAAGCAATAGGTTTCAGCATTAGCAAAAGATATGTTACCAAAAGCGATATGATGGTGCTTGATCTTGTAGCAAATTTTAAATGGAAAAGACCTGTATATTTTGCTGCAAGCGTTGGTACTGAGAATTATATGAACCTACAGGACTATTTCCAGCTAGAGGGTTTTGCATACAGGCTTGTACCTTTTAACACAAAAAACGAAAATGGAGATATCGGCTACATCAATACTGATATTCTTTATGATAACCTGATGAACAAATTTGTTTGGGGAAGAATGAATGAACCAGATGTTCTTATAGAAAATTATAACATCCGGGTATTAAGCATAATGAAAGTACGGGATGTATTTTTAAGACTCGCGGAGGCTTTAATTTCTGAAGGGAAAAATCAAAAGGCTATTGAGGTGCTTGACAGAATGATTGAATTAACACCAAATTACCAACTTGCTTATGATTATTTTATGGTGCCCGTTGCTGAAACCTATTACAAACTAGAGCAGCCTGATAAAGCAAAAGCAATTATTGATCAGTTGACTGAAACCTATACTGATAATTTAAACTATTATTTGAGTCTTGAGGGTGATTATGCACGTTCTGTAGCATACGAAACAAAAGTTGGAATGAGTGTTATGCAGGAATTAGTTACCCTAACTGAAAAATACAAACAAGAAGAGCTCTATGAAAGCATCACTTCAAAGTTTAATGTCTTTTTAGAAAAATACATGGGATCTACTCAAAGTAAATAGCTAATTATCAGTCAAATATTATTAAAACTTCATAGGAAACTATGAAGTTTTTTTTAAATTATTTTTTTCAATTGGAAAGCTATTTCAAACTTAATTTGTAACAGATCAGTGTCAAA
>JARGGF010000406.1 GCA_029210905.1 Bacteroidales bacterium
GTGGCCCAATGCTCTCAGGTAACCAAAAATGCATAGGAGATGAATTGGTGCCCGGGTGGTACGATGTTTTTGGCAGATCGGCAGATAGTTTTTTGTTTACGAAATCGTGCAAACGCTGTGCCGGAGCAATTTGTCCTCCACCTCCGTTCTGAAATGCCATTTGTTCCAGTTTTTCCTGGTATTTCATGCCTGCAAGTGCCCCAAAATCGGCAAATTCAATGGTATCTTCATTTTTTATTTCAACAACAATACCTGAATTGGCATATTTCGAATTCCTGCTTGATGGCGACATGCCATTGACTACTACCTGACCAGGCTCAGTGGCCGATGGTACAATAAACCCACCAGGACACATACAAAATGAATAAACCCCGCGTTCATCTACCTGACTGGCAAGGTTATATGGAGCTGCTGGCAAATATTCGCTACGTATTCTGCAGTGGTACTGAATGGAGTCAATCAATTCTTGTGGATGTTCAACCCTGACCCCCATTGCAAAAGGTTTCTGTTCAATGAGGATACCTTTATCATTAAGTAATTGATAAATATCTCTTGCTGAATGACCCGTGGCTAAAACCATAGCCTGAGCAGCAATTTTATCTCCTTTTGAGGTAATAATATCAGTTATTCTATGGTCTTTTATAACAAAATCAACCAATTTTGTTTCGAAATGGATTTCACCACCGGCATCAATTATGGTCTGCCTTATATTTTGTATAATTCCTGGTAATTTATTGGTACCAATATGTGGATGAGCATCATACACTATTTTTTCATCAGCTCCATGGTACTTCAGTACTTCGAGAATTCGCTTGACATTTCCTCTTTTTTTTGAGCGGGTGTACAACTTTCCATCAGAAAAAGTGCCTGCACCTCCTTCACCAAAACAGTAGTTCGATTCAGGGTTAACAATTTGTTTTCGGTTAATATCGGCAATGTCGCGCCGTCGGCCCCGTACTTCTTTTCCTCGTTCCAGAATTACTGGCTTTAATCCACGCTCAATTAACCTGAGGGCGGCAAATAACCCAGCAGGTCCACCTCCTATAATGACAATCTCAGGTTTGTTTTCAACATGCTGGTAATCAGGCCTGAATTCTGTTTTATTTGGTATTTCTTCATCCCAAACCACATCAAAATCCATGATGACTTTAACATTTCTTGAGCGTGCATCAATCGACTTTTTTATCGGGCTAAAAGCACTGATGCGCTCTGCCTCAATCTTTAATTCTTTGGCCAAAATATTTAAGTGTTGTTCTGTAAGCGCAGCTTGTTCCGGGTTAAGTACCAGTTGTATAGTTTTTTGCATGGTTGTTATTTTTTTTGCAAAGGTGGTAAAAAGTGGTGGATAAAAAGGTGTGAAATACAAAAGTTTCGTATATATTGGCCTATCAAATTCGTTAATTGAGATAGGAAAATGAAGCCGTTTATGGTCAAAATTTAGAAAAGATAATTTATTCAACAGATTAAATCTTGTGGCACTCAAGACAGCCAGAAGCTATCGTTTTATTCAAAATGTAAAGAAATCATCCAAATATTTGAGTGTATACCTTTTATTGCATTTGTATATTGTGTATCATCCCTTACCACCATATTATTGATGCCTGCGCTATACTTTAATTCTGTAGATAATTTGAAATAAGGAAGGTAAAAATCAATTCCCGCACCAATTTCCCAGGCAATATCCAAATTTTTCAGCCTTATTTTGGGCATTTCTTCCTCTTTAATTTTCTTTTGGGCTGCAAGATCTATTTTGGGATTAATTCCAGCAATTAAATAGGGGCGGTAATTATCAATTCGCATGGCTTTGTATTTCAATAAAAGCGGAAACTCAAGATAAGTAGAAGCAAGTTTCATTTTATGAGTGCTTAGAATTGGATTGGCAGCTGTGGTGTCCTCCACCAATCGATAGGTTAAATCCCTTTGCCCGAATGATAAATTGATAAGTAAACGAAAGTCAAAATATTCACCTAATCGTAAATTGGATATTGGGCCAAGATGAAAACCTACATTTGGTCTGTTTTCAATGCCATATATTTGATTAAATTGGGTTTCGCTAAAAAAATCATCAGCTTTAACAATGCTGAAATCCATGATATTGGTTCCCACTGTAAAACCAAAGTGAAGCCATTTTTGATCGTAGTCAGGAAGATTTTTTTGCTGTTGGCCATATTCTTGTGCTGCTAGAGATAGACTTAATAAAAATAGAATTACGGTTATAAGATTTTTCATTGGTAAAATGTTCTCCTACTATAACTATTTTTTTACTAAAAAATTATACCAAGCTACAAATTTTGAACCTTTTATTTTCTTTATTCACCAAATTTATCAGATTCTAAATTTCTGATTGTCTGATTTTATGATTTACATAATGATTTACTGGAAATACATGCATATTATTTTTCTTATGTTGATTAAAGTTTGTTTTTTTAACCTATAGAATTTTTAGCCATTTAATCTGTCATTGAATATTTTATTTCATTTCTAAGGGCATTCGTTTTTCTGAGACATTCATAAAGATGCTCAGCATCAGTGAATTGTAAGGTTTGTTGAGCATCGGAAAAAGCTTTTTCAGGGGTTTCGTGTACCTCGAGTAAAATACCGTCGGCACCAGCCATTACTGAGGCCAGGGCCATTTGAGCCACAAACATTCTAATACCAATGGCATGCGAAGGATCAGCCACAACTGGTAAATGTGATTTTTCTTTTAAAATAGGGATAGCATTTAAGTCAAAAGTATTTCTATAGGCATCCTCAAAAGTACGGATACCTCGCTCGCAGAGGATAATTTTTTCATTGCCGTTTGAAAAAATATATTCGGCTGATTGCAATAATTCTTCGATAGTGCCTGATATTCCTCGTTTCAGTAAAACTGGTTTATCCACTTCTCCCAATGCATCTAATAGGTTGAAATTCTGGGTATTACGTGCACCTACCTGGAAAATATCCACATAATCAGCCATTTCTTCAATTTGAGAAACCTGCATCACTTCCGAAATTATTTTAATGCCATTGGCTTTGCACATTCCGGAAACAGTCCTTAAGCCTTCAATTCCAATTCCCCGGAACGAATAAGGAGAACTTCTTGGTTTAAAAACCATGGTCCGCATTATTTTAATATTGTTTTTCACCAGATGTTCAATGGTTTTTTCAGCATTTTCAATACTTTCAATAGAGCATGGGCCGGCCAGGATGGCTAATTCATCTCGTTTTATTTTTACACCATCACCTAAATCAATAATAGTGTTGTCTACTTTCCACTGTCGCGAAACCAGTTTGTATTGAGAACTTACGCGATGCACATCTCCAACGCCTGGCATAAAACCAATTTTTCGGATATCGAATTCCTTTTTGCCAGTGCATACCAAATAAGCACCAAACTGGGTTTTTACCTCTGATGGCTTATATTTTAATTCGAGAACAGCGTCTATAATCTCTTTTTTTTCCTGGGATGTAATATCTTTTCTTAGTCTAATTATCATATTTTTGAAATTGGCGTTCTTCCAGTTTTTTTAATCTGGAGGAGCTGATTTTACCTTAAAGATTCAATAAATTCATGAATATTTTTCACCATATCTCCTTGTTTATCAAGAGTTTTAATGAATGCTGTGCCAATAATTCCACCTCTGGCATATTCACAAACATTGTCAAAACTTGCTTTATTGTTTATTCCAAAACCAATTAATTGTGGGTTTTTTAAGTTTAGTTTAGTAAGTCGGGCAGTAAAATTATCCAACACATCGTTTTGGGCTGCTTTATTCCCGGTTGTTGATGATGATGAAACCAGGTAGATAAATCCAGTAGAAGCTTCATCTATTTTTTTTATGCGCTCATCTTTGGTTTGGGGTGGAATTAATGGGATATTGTGAATGTTATATTGCTGAAATACATGAAGATATTCTTCCAAATAAATTTCAAGCGGTAAATCGGGCACAATAACCCCATCGATACCTGTTTCAGAAGCATCTTTACAAAACTTTTCAATTCCATATTGAACCACAGGGTTTATGTATCCCATTAAAATCAATGGAATTTTAACTTTTTGGCGGATATTTTTTAATTGTTCAAAAAGCAATTTAAGTGTTATACCGTTTTTAAGGGACACTTCGCTACTGTGTTGAATTACAGGACCATCCGCAACAGGATCGGAAAACGGAAAGCCAATTTCGATTAAATCGGCACCAGCTTTTTCCAGTTCAGTAATAATGGTTTCAGTATCATTTAAATGCGGATAACCGGCGGTAAAATACACGGATAATATGCCTTGTTTTTTATTTTGGAAGAGGGAGTCTATTCTGTTCATTTTATTTTAGAAATTAGAAATTAGAAATTTGATATTAGAAATCAATGCCGTTTTTTTAAGGGTATTGCAATGTACTGGTAATTTACCCGATTGCACTCACCCCCCTTAGTTTCGCTGTGCGAAACCCTTTCCCCCCCTCTCTTTTTCAAAGAGAGGGGGGAGGCTGGCGCAGCCAGACGGGGGTGAGTTTAGAATAATTAATTAAAAAAGAACATCAAATTTTTTTCTTAATAAATGACATTGAATTAGAAATTTGACATTTTTAAGAAAAAAAATAAATGTTTAAAGACGAAAGTTAAGCGTGCTGGCTGTTTTTATCTTTTCAGTTAATTTTTACATCTAATAAAATTGTAATTTTCTAAATATAGGATGTTAAACAATTACAAGAAATCTTTACAATTAAGAAATGAGACTGCCACTGCAACTGCCACTCCTTTTTTCATACTTGTTAGTTTTATATCACGCATTGCTAAAAATGTGTTTGTCTTTTATCTTTTTACTTTCTTCTTTTATCTTTATTTAGAATATTTCTGATAGGTTGCTAAATCCTTATCGCCACGTCCCGAAAGGTTTATCACCACCACTTCATTTTCTTGGAATTTTCTTTTTTGTAAAACAGCAAAAGCATGGGCTGATTCCAAAGCTGGGATAATCCCTTCTATTTCAGATAGTTCAAAGCCGGCAAGTATTGCTTCTTTATCGGTTATGCTGATGTATTCTGCTCGTTTCTCATCATTTAAATAGGCATGGATGGGGCCAATTCCAGGATAATCTAATCCTGCTGAAATAGAATAAGGTTCAATTATCTGTCCATCAGATGTTTGCATTAAATAAGTTCTGCTACCATGTATAATTCCAGGGCTTCCTTTTGCCAATGAGGCAGCGGTTTCTTCGGTATCGATTCCCATTCCTGCAGCCTCAGTGGCAATTAATTTCACCGAGGGTGTGTCCAAAAAATGATAAAATGCCCCAATGGCATTACTACCGCCACCTACACAGGCAATTACATAATCCGGGTTTT
>JARGGF010000407.1 GCA_029210905.1 Bacteroidales bacterium
TGAATAATTAATTTGGGCGCAAAAATACGAAGTATTTCAGTTTAAAAGAGCTATTATTTCGATAATTAAAACCACTTTGATCAATATTTTTAGTCAGGCAGTGCACAAATTTGCATAATTGCCTTAAGATATTACTGTTTACATATAAGTTTTTGAGATTAATGTGTTCATTATTAAATATATACTGATATGAAATATGGAGCACAAATTATAGTTTTATAAGGATATTTTTATTTATTGACTGGCAGTTGAACTATCCTGTTAGTTTTTTCTATTTTTGTGTTCAATTTAGATTTCCAACACTGATGAAAGGAAAATTGTATTTAATTCCAAATACTTTGGGTGATTCTGCCATTGAACGGGTGATACCATCATTTAATACTGAATTAATCAATAAAATTCATATCTATATTGTTGAAAATATTCGGACGGCAAGAAGGTTTTTATCAAAATCTGGCATAACTGTTAAAATTGATGATCTTACTTTCTTTGAACTCAATAAACATACATCAGTTGAGGAATATTCCGGTTTCTTAAAACCCATTTTTGATGGCCACGATATAGGAGTAATTTCTGAAGCAGGTTGCCCTGCTGTTGCCGACCCTGGTGCTGAAATTGTAAAAATTGCACACAATACCCAGATTGATGTTGTTCCGCTGGTTGGTCCGGCTTCAATGCTTATGGCCTTAATGGCTTCGGGTTTTAATGGACAAAGTTTTGCATTCAATGGTTATTTACCTGTAAAAAGCAATGAAAGAGCCGAACAAATAAAAAAAGATGAACAACGTTCGAAAAGAGAGGGGCAGACTCAAATTTACATAGAAGCACCGTATAGAAATATGCAACTTCTTGATGGATTTTTGAATCAATTAAATCCTCAAACCAGATTGTGCATAGCTACAGATCTTACGCTCGAAAATGAGTTCATTAAAACAAAAACAGTAAAGGATTGGAAAACCCAGACTCCTGATTTACATAAAAAGCCAACCATTTTTCTTTTTTTAGCCTGAAATTTGAAAAAATATCATAACCAAAGCCCATCTATTTGCCGGATGTAAAAAAAACAGAGCAACCTCTTACTATTCAGGAAAGGCTTGATTAATATAATTATCTGATTATTAATTGCTTGAATATTTTACGTAGTCCCATTAATTTTTGTTATTTAAATTCATTCTTAATAAGCAACCTAGGATCTTTTTTTTTAGTCTTATGTTAAAAGATAGAATGATTGAATTTTTTTTCTAATTAAAAAGATTGCTGGTAAGAAAAAAAACTGTAAATTTAAGTTTAGCAATAATTATTTAAGAAAAATAACAGGATTATGTCAACAGTAAATAAACTGGGTAGAGTTTCGGTAAATACCATAAAATCTGAGTTGGAATTGGTGTTGGAGCAAATGCATGCCATAGTTTATGTGTGCGATGTTAAAAATTACCAGATACTTTATATGAATCAACTTGCCAGGCAGGTATATGGTGATGGAATTGGGAAACGCTGTTGGGAATGGTTTCAAACAGACCAGAAAGAACCCTGCACTTTTTGTACAAATAATTATTTAAAAGAACACGATGGATTGGTCCACGTTCAGGATTATTTTAATCCATTTAATGATAAGTGGTACGAGGTTCAGGACAAATTGATTGACTGGACTGATGGGCAAAAAGCAAAAATGAGAATTGCCTATTCAATTGATCACAGAAAAGAAGATGAAAAGAAGCTCATAATTTTATACAAGCAGCAGGAATTGTTTTCTAAAATCTCTGCCTCCTTTAACAAACAAGATGCTTTTGCCAATAAAGTTAATGAGGTGCTTGGACTGGTTGGCGAATTTGTTGATGTAAGCCGTGTTTCTGTATATACAAATAATGTTGATGGAAATGAAGCTGAGCTGGTTTATGAGTGGTGCAATGCTGGCATTAAACCAAAACTTAACAAACTAAAAAAAATAAAATATAATCCAGACAGTCCTGTTTTTAAAGGAATTTTCGAGAATAATATTTTAAATGCCAACGATATTAACGACGAAGTTTATCAAGGTGAATTCAGGAAATTCAGAACCTTTAATGTCAGGGCTATGTTGCTGATTCCTACTTATTTGCACGAAGATCATACTGGATTTATTGGTTTGGAAGATTGTAACAACATCAGGGTCTGGCAAAAGGATGAAATTCAATTACTTAGAACCTTTGGAAATATTGTTGCCACTTCTTTTGAACGAAAAAAAATTGAGGAAAAACGCTTAAGAAGTGAAAGAAACCTGAAGCGGGCTAATGCAACTAAAGATAAATTTTTCTCAATTGTTACAAGAGATTTATTAACCCCATTTTCCGATTTAACAAGTTTATCTTCCATTCTGCTGGATAATTACCTGAAGTGGGAAGACGCTAAGCGGATAAAATTTGTTAGTTCAATCAGAGAATCATCAAAACAAGGTTATAAATTACTCGAAAATTTAATTACCTGGTCTAAGATGCAATCGGGACACATGGATTTTTTCCCACAAGAGGTTGATGTTCGAAGTGTTATCAATCTTAGTATTGAGCAGCTTAAGGAAAAAGCTGATGCTAAAGGAATTGCAATAAAAGGAGCTCCGGAGGATTTCGTTTTTGTTAAAGCAGACTATTTGATGTTAAATACAATTTTCCGAAATTTATTAAATAACGCCATTAAATTTACCCCTGAGGATGGAATTATTCAGATAAAACTTAAGGAAATTGATGATTTTCTTGAAATTGGTATTTGCGATAATGGAATTGGAATTGATAAACAGTACTTAAATAACTTATTTAAAATTGACTTGGACAATTCCAGTTTTGGTCCTTTGGAAGAAAAAGGTACGGGTCTTGGGCTTATCATTTGCAGGGAATTCGTTGAGAAAAATGGTGGTCAGATTTGGGCTGAAAGCGAGCCCGGAATAGGCAGCTGTTTTAGGTTTACACTTCCACTGGTTGATAAGTGATTTTTTGATTAATAGGCTTTGGGTGGCTTATGTGCTGCGGTTATCTACTTTTTTAATCCTATAATTTTCTGGATATCATTTAGTTTGTTTAAAGCCTCAACTGGTGTAAGGTTGATAATATCCAGATTGGCAATTTCATCGCGTATTTGTTTTAGTACCGGATCGTCAAGCTGAAAAAAACTCAGTTGAAAACCTTCCCTGTTTTTGGCAATATTATCAACCGGGCGAACCGGAGTTTGGGTATCCCTGGATTTTTCAAGTTCCAGCAATATTTTAGAAGAACGTTCAACCACGCTTTTGGGCATACCTGCCATCTTGGCAACGTGAATTCCAAAGCTATGTTCACTACCTCCTTTAACCAGTTTTCGCAAGAAAATAACTTTATTATCCAGCTCTTTAACAGAAACATTGTAATTACATATCCCGGAGAATGTCTTTTCCATTTCATTCAACTCATGATAATGAGTGGCAAAAAGCGTTTTGGCTTTTGCCGATGGATGTTGATTGATGTATTCCACTATGGCCCAGGCAATTGATATGCCATCATAAGTGCTGGTTCCACGGCCCAGTTCATCAAAAAGAATAAGACTACGGTCCGAAATATTGTTCAAAATGCTGGCTGCCTCGTTCATTTCTACCATAAAGGTAGATTCGCCAACAGAAATATTGTCAGAGGCACCCACGCGTGTAAAGATCTTATCAACAAGACCTATTTTTGCGGCTTCTGCAGGAACAAAGCTGCCAATTTGGGCCATCATGACAATCAAAGCAGTTTGTCTTAACAGCGCCGATTTACCTGCCATGTTGGGACCAGTGATAATGATAATTTGCTGATCTTTATCGTTTAGGAAAACATCATTTGCTATATATGCTTCACCTTCAGGTAATTGGTGTTCAATTACCGGGTGTCGGCCTGATTTTATATCAATATCTTTACTATCATTTATTTCAGGTTTGGTGTAATTATAAGCTACAGCAGTACTGGCAAATGACAATAAACAATCAATCTGTGCGATTTTTGCAGCATTTAGCTGAATCTGAGAAATATATTCACTTAGGCTGATTACCAAATCGTTATATAGTTTTGATTCAATTACCCCAATTTTTTCCTCAGCGCCCAGAATCTTAGTCTCGTATTCTTTTAGCTCATCATTAATATACCTTTCTGCGCTTACGAGGGTTTGTTTTCGTACCCAATTATCTGGAACCCTGTCTTTGTGAGTATTTCTTACCTCAAAATAATATCCAAAAACATTATTAAACCCTATTTTTAAGGAAGGAATACCTGTTCTTTTAATTTCTTCGTGCTGGATTTGAACCAGATAATCTTTACCGGAATAGGCTAATCTTCTTAGATCGTCAAGCTCGGCTGAGACTCCCTCCCTGATTACATTCCCCTTCTGGATTTGTACCGGTGGATCATCGCTGATTTCAGAATCGATTTTCTCAATGATTGAAAAACAAGGGTTTAACTGTTCGCCTATGGTAATTAAACCATTATTACCCGATTTCAGGCAATGTTCCTTAATTGGGATTATTGCTTTTAAAGAGTTTTTTAATTGCATCACTTCTCTTGGGTTCACCCGAAGCAGCGCTGCTTTTGAAATCAGCCGTTCCAAATCACCAATTTGTTTGATGTGTTTTTCAATAAGTGATTTTTCCTCTTCTTCCTTTACAAAATATTCAACAATATCCAGGCGATTTTGGATAGGTTTCAGATTTTTTAATGGCAAAACCAGCCAGCGCTTCAATAAGCGGGCGCCCATTGGCGAGGAGGTTTTGTCAATGATGTTAATCAAAGAAGTTCCACTTTCATTTACAGGACCCAACAGTTCAAGGTTGCGAATGGTAAATTTATCCATCCAGACATGTTGTTCCTGCTCTATGCGGCTTATTTTTGTAATGTGCTGTATTTGATTGTGTTGTGTGAGGTCAAGATACTGCAAAATAGCACCTGCTGCTATGTTACCCAGCAAGAGTTTATCTACCCCAAAACCTTTTAATGAATTGGTATCAAACTGTTTAAGCAAGCGCTCCACGCTGGTATCCTGGGTATACATCCAGTCCTCCAGGGGATATAGATAATACCTGCTATTCAGTAACTCCTTGAATAATTGCTGTTTGCTTCGTTCAATAAGTACTTCTTTGGGTTTAAACCCGGCCAGTAGTTTATCAATATAATCAAAACTTCCTTCGGCACAATAAAATTCACCGGTAGATATGTCCAAAAAAGCGACTCCAGCATCTTTTTTATCTAAATTAACGCAAGCCAGGTAATTGTTTTCCCGATGTTCAAGTACATTATCATTCAGCGAAACCCCAGGTGTAACCAGCTCAGTAACACCACGTTTC
>JARGGF010000408.1 GCA_029210905.1 Bacteroidales bacterium
TTTATAATATGGGCAAGCTACATATTTTATGGTAGTGCGCTAAAGCTACCTCCCGAAAGGGAGGTTTAGTTCAACACAGACTATACGCTAATTAATCAAATGTCGCTCTTTCAGTATCTAATTGGTAACACAGACTGGTCTGTAAAAGCGCTACACAATATCAAATTATTATGGAGGGATTCGCTACAAAAACCAGTTGCTGTACCATTCGATTTTGATTTTTCAGGACTTGTTAACGCACCATATGCATTACCGGCAGAATCTCTTCCAATTAATTTGGTAAAAGAACGATATTATAATGGCTACGCTAGAAAACTCAATGAATTAGAAGCCAATTTACTGATATTCAAAGAAAAAAAAGAGGATATTTACCATCTGGTGCACTCCATTGAAGGCCTTGAAAAGAAATATATTGATGAAACTCTCGAATATTTTGATCAGTTTTACCTGATAGCTGACCACCCTGAAAAAATCCAACATGAGTTCATTGAAAAATGCAGGAAAGAATAGCATCTACAAGAGGTGCAGGTTTTTTTATTTATATTTTTTCCTTAGTTTTGAATGATATTAAAACGAACAAACTAAACCCAATGAAAATGCAGTTAAAGACTATTCGCACTACTTTTGTAATTGTTATAATATTAATAAGTATTAGTATTTTTAATTCTTGTATACCTCAAAAAAAAATAAGACTTATACAGACTAAAGCCAAAAATGATACCATTAACGAATTTGTCCTAAAACAAAGGCCCAAAAGCACTGTACTGCCATTTGACAACTTGTACATAAAAGTAATTAGTCCAGATGCTGCTACTTCTGCAATGTTCAATAGTGAAACAACAAACCAACGAAATGTTGACTATAACATGATTAGCTATACTGTGAATGATTCTGGTTATATTGTCTTTCCTTTTGTTGGCTTAATTAAAGTTAAAGATTTGACTATTTTAGCAGCACAGGATACCATCCAGGCCGCCATAAGTAAATACATTAGTGATGCATCTGTACTTGTAAAATTTGTTGGGAAGAGTGTTACAATAATTGGTGAAGTAAACCGACAAGGTGAATATCAAATATACTCAGATAACATTAATATTTTTAAAGGACTAGCCATGGCTGGAGGCTTAACAAATTATGGCAATAGAGAGAACATTACAATAATTAGAGAAATAGATGGTAAATCAACATTTCATACTATCAACCTTACTGACAAATATGTCCTACAGTCAGATTTTTATTACCTTAGACCCGAAGATGTAGTTCTCATTCAACCTTTAAAGCAAAAATCATGGGGATTTTCAGAATTCCCATATTCACTGGTATTAAGCGGCCTAACAACTTTAGTTACTCTATTGACCTTTATGAAAATTTATTAAATTAATAATTCTAAAAATTACAATAATGGTTAAAAATCCAAAATCTATTGAACAAGAAACATCAGCAATAGATCAATATAAGACCTATTTTAAACTATTCATTAAAAATTGGCATTGGATAGGTTTAAGCCTGTTAATATCTCTAATGATAGGATTTCTTTTTACTAAATCTACTACCCCACAATATAAAAACAGCCTTACTATGCTGCTATCAGAGAAAAAAAGGGATAACAGGAATTCAGGTGATTTGATGCAATTTGGAATGTTTGATGTTCAGGGTAATATAGAGGATGAATTAGGTGTTATAAGCTCCTTCCCTCTGGTAAATAAAACCTTAAAAGAGCTGAATCTTATCGTTTCATATTATTCAAAAACGGGTTTTATAACATCTGAACTATATAAAGATTCCCCTTTCACCGTAATGATAGAGCACGGTTATAGTCAGCCAGTTGAAGTTATGTTTGAATTAGAAATAGTATCAAGTGATCGTTTTAGGATTTCTGCGAAAAGTGAAGATAAGATTAATCTGATTAATTATGCAAAAAATGAAAGAACAGGTATTCTGGAAACTATCGATTTCAATCAAGAATTTGGTTTTGGCGATGAAATTCAAATAAGTAATACCAAATTCAAAATCCTTCTAAATGGGAATTACAATTCTGAGGTTTTTGAAAACAAGAAATTATTCTTTAAATTTAATGACCTTGACTATCTAACACTAGTTTATCAAAGATCATTGAAGGTTGAAAGAACGTCATTACAATCAGCACTTGTAACACTCGAGTTTAAAGGAGGAAATTCAGTTCTGGTTTCAGATTTTTTAAATAACCTCGCTGTTGTATATTTAGATAGAAATTTAGAGAAAAAAAACCAGATTGCTAATAGAACTATTCAATTTATTGAAGGGCAGATATCTGAAGTTGCAGATTCTTTGGGATATACATCGGATAAATTAAAAAATTTCAGAGCAAAGAATAATGTGATGAATATTGATTATTTATCACAAAGTGTAAATGAACAAATGCTTGTTCTTGAAAATCAGAAAGCAATATTAATGGTTAAATCAAAATATTACGATTACATAAAAGAATATTTTGAAAACAATAAGGAATTAACGGATTTGCTTGCCCCTTCGGCAATGGGCGTAGAAGATCCACAATTGACTTCATTAATTAACCAACTAACTACAGCTAATGCTGAACGATCTTTGTACCTCGATGGCAAAAGTTTTAAAAATCCAAACTTACCTAATTTAAATGCGAAAATTAATAATCTAAAAAAAACAATTTTAGAAAATATTGATTATATAGTAAATACATCAAATATAACAATCAATGATATAGATAACCGTATTGCCAAATTAAATCGTGAAGTTTATAATCTGCCTTCAATAGAAAAGGAGTTGCAAATTATTCAAAGAGATTTTTCACTTAATGATGCCATATACACCTTTTTACTTACTAAAAGATCTGAGTCACAGATAGCTAGAGCTTCTAACTCACCTGATTATGAAATTATTGTGCCATCAAATAGAATTAGTGCAATTAAGGTCGCCCCAAATAAGAAAATAATATTACTTGCCGCTCTTTTTTTAGGTTTAATGATACCTATAGGTGTAATAGTAATTTCATTTAACTTCAACGACTCCATTTTCGATAAGCGCGAAGTTGAAAAACTATCTAATTTCCCAATAATTGGAACAATTGCCAGAAACGATAAACGATCAATGCTTCCTATTTTGGATGCACCTAAATCAATGATTGCAGAATCATTTCGGTCCGTAAGAACAAGTCTACAGTTTTTCCAAAAAGGCCTCCCAAAACAAAAAATATTAGTCACATCTTCCATGAGTGGAGAAGGAAAAACTTTTATCGCGTTAAATCTGGCTGCGGCATTTTCTTACTATGGAAAAAAAACACTTTTGCTAGAATTTGATTTAAGAAATCCTAAAATTGCTGAATATATGTCGCTGGATGGAATCAAAGGACTTTCATCTTATTTGATTAATGATGCTCGTTTAGAGGATATTATTCAAAAATCGCATATGAAGAATCTTGACATCATTCCTGCTGGCGAAGTACCGCCAAATCCTGTGGAATTAATCGCTTCAGATAATACTCAGAATTTGATTGAAATCTTACAGTCAATATATGAATATATAGTAATTGACTCCCCGCCAATTGGCATGGTAACCGATTCATATTTGATTATGGATTATTCGGATGCGAACATTTTTACTGTAAGATTAAAATACTCTGATAAGAAACTATTTACTTCTCTACTTAAAGATTTAGAACAAAAAGAAATTCCAAATCTAGGTATATTGATTAATGATGATGAAGAAAAGACTAATTCAATTTATTACGATGAGGAAGGTGGCAAGGTTTCCTACTTTATGAAAAAATTCAACACCTTTAAAACTTTGATTAAAAGCAAAAAAAGAAGTCCTGTTGCATAGCTAAATAAATATATGTCAGTGTTTTAAAATCAGAACCTCAAAATAGCAATTTATTTTGAGGTTGTTTTTTTTGATGCAATACATTCTAAATAATTATTCGATAGATTTTGCCTTTTATCAAAATTGACGGAAATTTCAAGTTTACTTCTTCATAATTACTTTGTAATTCATGTAAAATATGGATCCAGGGTCTACCTGTTTTTTTTCAATTAGCCATTTTTCCCTCTTTTCAATCTAAGGTCAACTCTGCTAATTGCTGGAAAAAAAATCTGGCAATGCTTTTTTTCATCAAAACTGTAACTTTTTAAAGTTTCAAACGACTAATATAATAGAAAGACAATTTTAGCGTTGTTAAAATCTATTAGCTTTATTTCTAGCCAAATTAGTTGAAATGTGTAAAATCGACAACCAGCAAAACATTGAAAAGCTCAAAACCGAACTGGGCATAGGATGGTACATTTATCCTATTGAGCTAAATACACAAAATAGTTCAAAGGCAGAACCTAGCTTAAAAAATAAGAAACAGCTGTTTTGCGTGCATTGCCTCAGCAAAAATATTTCATTAATTGGATACGATAACTACAATACTGTTAACGGACAATCAGCAGAGTGGGTTTATAGTTGCAGCAATTGTGGCAAACGAATGACGCTTGTAAATGAATTCAATTAACAACAAAGCACCTGAATATCAGATGCTTTGTGTAATCTGCCTAAAACTTCAACCTTATAGAAAAAATAAAATTCCTTCCCGGCTCATAAAATTGGCTTTGCAAAGGCAAATTTTTAAACGGACGATTAAGATGTTCATAATAATTTGCATTAAAAATATTATTTATTCCAAAGTCAAACTCTATCATTTTTAATGGTTTATACCCAATCTTTAAATCTAAAGTGTTAAAAGCGTCAGAAGGGGTTTCACCAGCGCTTTCTGCAAATCTTTTCTGCTCAGCTGCAAAACGAGCACTTATTATTGAATAAAATTTCTTGTTCTTATAATTAAGTGCTATGGTACTGCTTAATGGTGGAATTTCAGACAAAGGTTCGTTTGTAACCAAATTCTGTGCATAGGTATAATACAAGTTTCCTTCAATGCTTAAATTCTTAGAAAAGGAATACTTTGCTGAAATTTCATATCCTGCCTGAAAGGCTTCGTCAATATTTTCAAACCGTTTGGCATTTGCAGGTGGCTGGCATGGCATAAACTTCTTATCCAGGGTTGTATCAATTACACCATCAATAAAATTAGTCAAATATGATGCAAATACATTTACCTCAAAACTCAACATATCTCCGGTTTTGTGAATGGAAAAATCTGTCTGATAATTCTTTTCAGGTTTTAACTCCGGATTACCAACATATTCGTAGGCATCCAGACCAACATTAAAGTGGTTGATGTATCGCTCTGTAAGATTTGGTGCCCTAACGCCCTTTCCAATTGCCAATTGATAATGGTATTTTTCATTTGCCTTAT
>JARGGF010000409.1 GCA_029210905.1 Bacteroidales bacterium
CCGCTTTTATCCGGTATCAGGCGCTCAATTTTCACTTTAAGTCGATTCAAAGTTTTTTTTAGCGCCTGATCAAATCTGATAGAATCTGATGAAACCTTTATTTTTGGCTCCCTGCCAGAAATTCCGGGTACTGAAACAACCTGGTCTTCAGGGGCAGCATCGCCAAGGGCGGTTCCAAACTGAACTTTAAGCTTTTCTGCCTGGCGGTGTAAAATAGAACAACCTTCTTTAATATCGCGGGTAATCACATCGCCTCCAAAAGGTATAACGGCAGTGTGTCTTAGAATTCCATCATAATAAATGGCTACATCGGTTGTTCCTCCACCAATATCTACCATCGCTACACCAATTTCTTTTTCATCACTGGTAAGCACAGCAGAGGCTGATGCTAATGGCTCCAGTATCATTTTTGAGACCTTAAGGCCTGCACGTTGAATACATTTGTAAATATGCTTGGCCGAAGAAATTTCGCCCACTACAATATGAAAATTAGCTTCCAGCCTTTTCCCGAACATACCAACTGGTTGCTTTACACCACTTTCATTATCAACAGTGTAGCTTTGAGGTATCACATGAATAATTTCTTCACCGGCATCAAGAGCAATATTGTGCATATCGTTCAATAATTCATCGATATCCATTTGAGTTATTTCACTATCTTTTGACTGGATGTATTTAGAGTGCCTGTTTTTCATACTTTTAATATGCTGGCCAGCAATTCCAACATACACTTCATCAAAAGTAAGTTTTGATTGCAGTTGTGCCTGATAAACAGCTTCTTGTATAGCCACGGCTGTTTCTTCAATATTTAAAACAACTCCACGTTTAACCCCTTTTGATAAACTTTTTCCGGCGCCTAAAACCCTTACTTTCCCATCTTCAGTTACAACCCCTATTATGGCAACAATTTTTGTTGTGCCTATATCTACAGCGGCTATATATTTTTCTTTCGCTATCATTTCTTCTGTATCGTCGGTATTAGTTTCTTCTTCTAATTCAAAATCATCGTGTATATTCATTGTTGCGGCATTTAAAAAGTTCTATTCTTTTTTACTGCAAATTACCTGATTTATGTATTTAAGGTTTATTTCTGTAAATTGATTCCAGCCTTCTGCAGAAAAGCCTTTTTTGTATATTGCTTCAAGATTTCTGAATTTTTCCCGATAATTTTCAATTTTACCAAATAGTATTATTTGGTTGCCTACTAAAGGTATTATTTCCAGCTCTTTTTTTTCTGTGATATAAATCTCCTGAGTTTGTGACTGCCAAAAGACATTCTGGTTTATAAAACTTACAAGAGTATGTATATCCCGCAATACTTTTATAGCATCATCTTGATCAAAATTATTACTGTAGATATTGGTAATGGTATCAAAATCAGGCTTATAGTTAATGAAACCATTTGCAATAATTAATCTCGTTTGTACTTTTCTTGACAATGGCATTAAAACACCGTATTGCCCAATATAATAACTCTGGTTAGATGCATTTATTATTCTGATTACGGGTACGCGTGGTTCAATCTCGATGGTTAATTCACCATTGATTTCTTTATAAACCTCTGCATGTTTAATAAAAGGATCGTCATTTAATCTTTTTTCGATTTTGGCGATGTTTAAATTTTGAATTGGCTGGCCCAAAATTTTTTGGCCATCGGATTCAAGTTGTTGCAGAACATCGTTTCTGTCAATAATATGGTTTTCGAGTGTGTCAGAAACTTTTACATTAATAGCTGTGCATAGTACATTCTCTTGTTTATTAGAAACAAAAGTAAGTGCGAATACCATATAGGCTGCAATAGCCACCCATAGTGCTATGAACAAATATTTTTTCAAGATGAGCTATATAATTTAATAATTTCTTCTTTTATAGTGTCAATATTTCCTGCTCCCATTGTTAAAAGAACCTCAATGTCCTTTTTTTTCAAAGTACTGATTAGGTTTTCAAGAGATGCAAGCTCCTTGTTTTCAATCTTCACGTTATCAAAAATAATTTTAGAACTTACTCCTTCAATAGGTTCTTCTCTGGCGGGATAAATGTCCAAAAGGATTAATTCATCCAGCTGATTAAGACTTTCAGCAAATTCATCTGCAAAGTCCCTTGTTCTTGAATAAAGATGAGGTTGAAATATTCCGGTTATTTTTTTTGCAGGAAAAATTTCTTTAATTGAACCTATAAATGCCTTTAATTCTTCAGGATGATGAGCATAGTCATCTACATAAACGAGTTGAGCAGAATTAATTTGAAAATCAAATCTTCTTACCACTCCTTTAAAGGATTTTAGGTTTTTCCTGATTGTATCTTCATCAAGACCAGCTATGTATGCCAGAGAGACCGCCGCAACTGAATTTTCTGCATTTACTTTTCCGGGTACTCCTGATTCCAGATTTTTAATTATACCTTTTGGCGTAATCAAATCAAAGGAATACAAACCAATATTGCTAATCTTTTGGTTTATTGCATAGAAGTCAGCAGGTTCTGATAATGCATACGAAAAACTATTTTCCGGAAGATTTTCCGGCAGCAAAGTTAGGCCTTTTTTATAAATTATTGTGCCTTTTGGTTCAATCTTCTTTACAAATTGATTAAAAGAGTAGACAATATTTTCTTTATTTTCGTAAATGTCCAGGTGGTCAGCATCAATAGCTGTAATAAGTGCTATTGACGGGCTCAATTGCAAAAAGGATCTGTCAAATTCATCAGCTTCTACTACTGCAAAAGTGCCTTTATTATTTATATCATATGGCAAAATTAAGTTTGTCTGGTAATTTTTTGATATCCCTCCCAGAAAAGCAAGGCATCCAATATTTGATTGATGAAGTAGATGCGCTGTTGTAGTTGATACTGAGGTTTTTCCATGAGTACCTGCTACTGCAATCGTTTTGTATTGATTGGTTATTAAACCCAGTATTTCAGCTCGTTTGTATAATTTAAAATTACTGTTAATGAGCGCTTTAATCCCTAAATGACTTTTCGGAATTGCTGGTGTATAAATAACCAGGGTATCATTAATGTCTGGTTTTAAACCATCAGGTAATTCATCTAATTGTTCTGAAAAATGAATAAAAATTCCTTCTTTTTGAAGTTGCTCTGTGATGCTTGATGTCGTTTTGTCATAGCCTGCAACCACTTTTCCCAACGACTTAAAATAACGGGCAAGGGCACTCATACCGATGCCCCCGATTCCAATTAAATATACTTTATGAATTAATTTTAAATCCACTTTTATAATTTTAGTTAGCTAAAAGCACTCCCAGGCTGGTATTCAGCTCCTGTACTTTTATTTTGTCTTTTTTTCTCTTTATTAATTCGCCCTGTACCTGAAGCAGCATTCCAAAAGCAGTTGATACTATTTGAACCTGGTTCTCCAAATTGGCAATAGTTGTCTGGTTTTCTTTAATCATATTCAATTTGTACAAATTTGCCAAAACGGCACCATTGCTATAAGGTTCATCAATAATTTTTCTGAGTTTTTCTATATCGAACAGGCTGGTAGGGATCTTTTTTATTCCTACATCAAGTGCTTCCTGATAACTTTCGAGCATTAAAAACCATTTATGGCTTTCTTCAATCCAAAGATCAGAATATAAATTTGTTAACTGAAAAATGGCTTCATCAACTCTGAATTTATTTCCGTTCAGATTTTTTTTGAGGTGTTCATTGTTGAACCTGATATTTTCATTAATATCTATGGAATCAAGGGCACTGCAAGCTGAATAGATTTTTTGCTGAAGGTTTGCCTGATTGATAGAAAAATTAGGGTCCATTTGTAAATTATAGGCCATAAAGACCCGTTCCAAATTTCTAAAAGCATTGATTAGGTAAAGATTCTCAAGTTCTCTTGTATAATCTGCTTCAGATTTCATTATATAAGTTTCAGGAGATAAGTCGTTTAGTATTTTAACCAGGCCTTCTTCATATTTTTTATCTGTAATAGTTTTATTTAGGTCTAAATATACATTTATGGTAAACCTGCTTAATGCAACACCGTTATCTGAAAATTCAGCTGCTGGGTTTGAGCTGTTGTTCCCGGAACACGATGGTAGCAAAAAAGCGGCAATAAAGATTCCCAAAAAAGCACTGGTATTTATTCCGGATTTTATGTTGAAGGATGCTTTCACTTTAAATTTATTTAAGTTCAACAATTGTTGTAAATGTGCCAATATATAAATAAAAGATGTAAAAATACACAATTAATCACAAAATGACAAGTATGATTGATATTTTAATGCTGATAATTAAAAACAATTAATTTACCCATCTTTTTGTATAAAAAAGATTTCATATTTTAATGCATTGCACAGAGTTTTAAAATTTCATTAGCTATAAGCTCATCTGAATTAGCAATTGCCAAATTAGAAATATTTTGGCTTAGATTTTCCATCAGATCATTATTTTTGGTCAGTTCTATGGCTTTTGGGATTAGTATATCTTTGGCTTCATTATCTTTGACTAATAAAGCAGCTTCTTTTTCAACAAGTGCCATTGCATTTTTTGTCTGGTGGTCTTCGGCTACATTTGGTGAGGGTACAAGAATAGACGGTTTTTTTACCAGGCATAGTTCTGAGATGGTACCTGCACCGGATCTTGAAACAACTACATCAGCTGCAACAAAAGCCATGTCCATTTTATTAATAAAATCATAAACTTTAATGTTGTTCCCCGAATAATTTTTTAGTGCTTGAAATGATTGTTGATAATAGAATTTGCCTGTCTGCCAGATTATCTGAACTGAAGAGGAATTGATTGCTTCGAGCTGCTGAATTACAGCTTCATTAATAGTTCTGGCTCCACCGCTACCGCCTAAAATTAATATGGTTTTTTTTGAAGCCTCCAATTCAAAAAAAGCAAGGGCTTCTTGCTTTTTTATGTTACTATTATACAGGTCTTTACGGATTGGATTACCTGTTTTTATTATTTTTTCTCTGTCAAAAAATTTCTCCATACCATCATAAGCCACACATATTTTTTTAGCGCGTTTTGCAAGCAATTTGTTGGTAATTCCTGCATATGAATTTTGTTCTTGCAATAATGTTGGAATGCCCATTTTACTTGCTTTATAAACGACAGGGCCGCTTGCATAACCACCAACTCCAATCACTGCATCGGGTTTAAATTCTTTTATTATTTTTTTTGATTTCGAGAGGCTCTTAAATAAGCCCACAATTACCGAAATATTATGTATGCTCAGTTTTCTCTGAAAGCCTCTAATTGGTAAGGATTTAATTTGGTATCCTGCAGCAGGTACTTTTTGCATTTCTATTTTTCCTTCGGCACCAACAAATAATATTTCAGTGTCTGGCT
>JARGGF010000040.1 GCA_029210905.1 Bacteroidales bacterium
CACTAAAATGTCTATTCAGGATCCTAATAATCCTACTGAATTAGAATTGAAGCACACCCCTGCTATTGAACCCCAGGAAAAAGATGAAAGGGGTTTTACCAAAGTTAATATTACGCTTGGGTCAAAAGGGATTATTCACCCTACAGAGAGCAATCACTGGATTGACTATATCAAACTTTTTCTGGATAATAAACATATTGCCACTACCGAAACGGAAATTGGGGCTGCACAAGGATATAACAGCTTTTCGGTAAAACTTGACGGAGTAAAAACTATACGGGTAGAGATTGGATGTAACCTGCATGGAATTTGGGAAAATTCATTAAATTTAAGTTAATTTTAAGTCCTTGTTTCTTTTTGAGTGTATTGTAATTAGCCCTTGTTTTTATAATATTTTTTTGATTTGTTATCCCTCATGTAATGTATTGAGACAAGAAAGAGCTGCTCTGTTTTGATTAACAATTTTTTTTATTCCATCGAAGGAAGTATTTTTGGAAAAATTAATAAACTAAAACTAATGCCAACAATAAAAGTTGATGTAGAACACGCTTTAAATCAGGAGATTGCCACCGAAAGGGTAAAAGGACTGTTAAATAGTTTAAAAGCGGATTATGGGGATATGATTAAGGACTTAAAAGAGAGTTGGACCGGGAACAATGCTTCATTTTCATTTAAAGTGATGGGAATGTCGGTTACCGGAAACCTTCTTGTCACTTCCGCTAAAGTTAGCTTTGATGGACAAATTCCCTTTACAGCTGTACCTTTTAAAAAGACTATTGAGAACAAAATTAGAGAAGAAGCAATAAAACTTTTGGCTTGAAAGGGTTTTCATGTATTTTTTGAATTAAATAGCAGTCCTATTTTTTCATGCTGATTAAATTAGAATACTCTTTTTTACTCTAAATATTGACAATCAATTATTTAACTGACAATATTAACCAGAGATGGAATTAGCTAAACAAGCAGAAAAGTATGCTAAAGATTTGTTCTTAAAGCACAAAAATGAGCTTTTATTGTTCCATAACATTGGTTACATAAAAAAAACTGCAAGTTATGTGAACCAAATATGTGATTTGGAAAAGATTGATAAGACCGAGCGCGAGATTGTGCTGGTTGCGTCCTGGCTTTTCTCCCTGGGTTTTCTGTTTGATTATATTGATTATAAGAAACATTCGCTACGGGTGGCCCATGAGTTTTTAAAAGCTCAAAATGTTGTAGCCGATAAAACAGAAAGTATATTAATGACCATTGAAACGGTGCTATATAACAAACAGCATGAAACCATCTGTGGCGAAATATTGTTTGATGCTTCAGAATTTTATGTATCAACAGAGGATTTTTTGTTATGGGTAAAATATCACCGACAGGAAAGAAACTATTTTCTGAAACCCAAATTAACAAAACGGAGCTTCTGGCAAACCGTGCAAACATATTTAAATGAACATGAGTTCTGCACAAAATCCGGCAAACAGCTTTTAGGGCATGGAAAAGAAAAAAATGCTTCTAAAATTAAATTTGTATTAACTCAGGAATTAAAACAACAGTTACCCACCGATAACCGGATGATTATTGAGGATTTACGGGAAGAAATCCGAGAATTGAACCAAAAGATGGAAAAACGGCTTTCATCAACCAGGGGCTTTGATACCTTATATAGGATAACAGCACGCAACCAGGTTGCCCTAAGCGGCATCGCCGATAACAAATCAAACATACTAATTACCCTCAATACTTTAATTGTGTCGGCTGTAATTACCTTTGTATTAGTCAATTACAACGAACTTGAGTTTTTAATGATTCCATCATTTATCACCATTGGATTTAGTATGCTTTCTATTTCTTTGGCAATATTTGCTGCCCGTCCACAGATTAGGCCAGGCATTTTTTCCATGGATGATTTTCATAATAAAAAGGTAAACCTTATTTTTTATGGCAATTTTTATAAAATGGATTATGATGATTACGAAACTGCAATTAGAGAGATGCTTGCTGATCAGGATTTGTTATTGAGCAATTTAACCAGCGATCAATACACTTTAGGTAAAATTTTGGGAAGAAAATTTAAGTTGATTAACTTCTCTTTTACGGTATTTTTAGTTGGTTTCGTTATTTCCTCTTTGGCATTTGCAATAACACTGTTCTTTTTTAATAGCTAAATTGAAAATAATTACTAGGAACACATTTATATACTTTTTTCTAAAATAACGTTTTTGTCCAAAATAACATTTTAGGCTCACTTTCGCCAAAACCAAGGCTTTTATAAAGCTTCTGGGCATTATAATTGTCCTCACGTACTTCAAGGGTTACTTTCGCACAGCCTATTTCATTTGCTCTTTTTTCAATGTTGTTCATTAAGGCTCGGCCAACTCCTTTTCCTCTATGTTGTTGAATTACAATGATATCGTGAATATTTATAATGGGTTGTGCAGCAAATGTTCCAAAATTTACAAAACAATTGGTAAGGCCTATAATTTGACCATTTATCTTGGCAAATAAAATTAATTTGCTTGGATGTGATTGTAAACCATTAATCAGGTCAAGAATTTTTTCACCTTTGATTAATTCACCTCCCCCCATTTCATCAGAAATGTATTCATTCATTAATTCAACTAACTTTTTTCTATGAAGAGGGTCGAAAAAATCATACTCAATTACCTCGATATCATTCATCAATTATACCTTTTTGTTCTTTATATTTTTTTAAATTAATGTTATACTTTTTGGTTCGGAGTCCCATTATGCGTTCCGTAATTCCTAACATTTTTGCCGCCTGAGTACAATTGCCCAAAGAACTGGTTAATGCTTCCATAATTAACTGTTTTTCAACTCGTTCTAAAATAGCATCCAGGGTGCCCTTGTTTTCGGTTCCTGAGCTTTTTGCAGTTTGAAGGGTGGGTGGTAAATTGTGCGAGCGGATCACTCCGTCAGTGCTCATTATGCCAGCTCTTTCAATACAGTTCTCTAATTCACGGATATTTCCAGGCCAGTGATAAACCATTAACATATCTATTGCTGAAGAAGAGATCCGTTTTATCACAGTACTGTTCTGTTCATTGCATTTTTGTATAAAGTGATCGGCAAGTATTGGGATATCATTTATCCTTTCGCGCAGAGAGGGCAAAAAAATAGGAAATACATTTATTCGATAATACAAGTCTTCTCTGAACTTGTCTTCTTTAACCAATTCTTCAAGATTTCGATTGGTAGCGGTAATTATTCTTACATCAGAATGAATAGTTTCTGTGCCACCAACCCTTTCAAATTCACGCTGTTGAATAATTCTCAATAATTTCACCTGTGTTTGGGCAGGTAAATCACCTATTTCATCAAGAAATATAGTGCCGCCCTGTGCCAGTTCAAACCTGCCTTTTCTTAGATTTTCGGCTCCGGTAAAAGAGCCCTTCTCATGACCAAATAATTCGCTCTCAATTAGGCTTTCTGGCAACGCTGAGCAATTTACCTTTATAAATGGCTTGTTTGCCCTTGAACTATTATAGTGAATGGCATCCGCAATTAATTCCTTTCCAGTACCACTTTCTCCTCTAATTAAAACTGTGGCGTTGGTTTTAGTAACACGTTCCACCAACTTATATACTTCCCTCATTTTGCCGGAATTACCAATAATGTTTGATGGTTGAAACCGGCCTTTTAGTTCACTGTGGAGGTGTGCGTTTTCAGCTTTTAAAATTTCTATTTCTTCAAGCCTGTCTTGTCTGGCACGAACAGCCTGTGCTATCATAGACCCAATAATCGACAACAATCGAATCATTTCTGTCTGATTAAGGTTTTCATCATAAACTTTCAGAATACTTAAAGTACCTGCAATTTGAATATCAACAGTTACAGGTACGCAAATAAATGAAAGATTTTGTCTGTCTTTTGTTAGTAAACCAACCTGTAATTTATTTAAATACCTTTTATCTTCATATATTTTCGGGATATAAACCGGATTGCCAGTTTTTACAACTTCACCAATAATACCTTCACCAATATTATATTCAACTTTAGGTACATTTTTATCGTTGTATCCATAGCCAACTTCAATAAAAATTTTTGATTTTTGTCTGTTTAAAATACTCAGACTGGCTTTTTCCGCCCTAACATACTCAGATATCACTTTTAACACCGGATACAGTACTTCTTTAATATCGCTGCTATAATTAATCATTTTGCTAATTTCAAGCAACAATGGTAAGTCGGTTTTACCGTAACACCCTCTACCTGTTTTTTGGCAAAATTCGATCGCTCCACCCATAATTTGCAAAAATATAAAATATTGCAACATACCCCTATTAAATCGACATTAAAAATTTGTAAAATGACTAAAAAACAAAAGTACCCCTAAAAAAATAACCAATGGACTTTATAAAATATATTATTTTTAAAAATTGAAATTGTTTTCGTACACAATTGTAATACTACTAAAAATTCCTAAAGTACTGTAAATCTGTTAAATAGTTTTAAAGTCCTTTTTATTAAGATCAAATAAAAATAATAATTGGCATTTTTAAACTCTATAGTATTGTATTTCAAGATGATAGTACTTCCCTACATTTTTGTAGTATTTTATGTTGAATACCACATTTTAGTATAATAAAAGTTTAATTATTTCAGGGCATTATTTGTATCATAATTTTTGTAACACGCAGATTATATGTAACATACAGTGTGTTTTATACAATTTTAATCTTACAATATATTTTTTTGGCACATCGAATGTATTCAGGAAAAGCAAACAAACAATATTCAATACAAATTACAATTGGAGGTTTAATTATGAGAAAAGTAGCAATTTACGGAAAAGGTGGCATTGGTAAATCAACCACAACACAAAACACAGTGGCAGGTTTAGCCGAATTGGGTAAAAAAGTAATGGTAGTTGGTTGCGATCCAAAAGCAGATTCAACAAGATTGCTTTTAGGTGGTTTAGCTCAAAAAACGGTTCTAGATACTTTGCGCGAAGAAGGTGAAGATGTGGAACTTGATGATGTTTTAAAAGCCGGGTTTGGAGGAACTGCTTGTGTTGAGTCGGGTGGGCCTGAGCCTGGTGTAGGATGTGCTGGAAGGGGTATTATTACTTCTATCAATCTGCTGGAACAATTAGGTGCGTATGATGAAGACAAAGAGTTGGATTATGCATTTTATGATGTGCTTGGTGATGTTGTTTGCGGTGGATTCGCCATGCCAATAAGAGATGGGAAAGCCGAAGAAATTTATATTGTGGTTTCAGGTGAAATGATGGCTATGTATGCTGCCAATAACATTTGCAAAGGGATTGTAAAATTTGCCCAGGCAGGGAGCGTAAGGTTAGGTGGGTTAATATGCAACAGCCGCAATGTTGACAATGAAGCTCAAATGATTGAAGAATTGGCTAAAAAACTCGGAACACAAATGATCCACTTTGTACCTCGAGATAATATGGTTCAGCGTGCAGAGATAAACAGAAAAACTGTTATTGATTATGATAGTAGTCATAATCAGGCTGATGAATACAGAGCTTTAGCCAAAAAGATACATGAAAACAAGATGTTTGTAATACCTAATCCTTTAACTATTGAAGAACTGGAAGAATTATTGGTTGACTTTGGAATTATGAACTAAGGGAACACACCCATACCAAACAAGATTTAGAATACAAACCCAAAAAATAGAAAGGAACTGAATTATGCAAATGATAAGAGCCATTGTGCGCCCCGAAAAAGTCGGAACTGTAATGAAAGCTTTATTCGAAGCCGGCTATGTAGCGATTACCCGTATTCCTGTGGTAGGCAGGGGTAAACAAAGAGGGTTAAAAGTTGGAGACATCACCTATGATGAACTTCCAAAGGAATTATTAATAATAGTGGTGCAAGACGGTGATAAGGATTTTGCAATAACCACGATTCTTGAATCTGCCAGAACTGGAAAAACCGGGGCATTTGGCGATGGCAAAATCTTCGTTTGTCCTGTAGATGAAGTTTATACAATAAGTAGGGCAACTAAAGAGCTATAAATCAAAAAATTACATGACCTATGAAAACAATTATGGCCATCATTAGAATGGATAAAATTAATGAAACAAAACGAGCCCTATCTGATATTGGAATGCCATCATTTATGGCTACCGGAAGGGTATACGGAAGAGGCAAAGGCCGGTACGAAGCAAAGGTTCTCGAAGGCATCAAAAATGATATTCCGGAGGCAATAAGTGTTATGGGGCCCGAACCAAGATTAAGGCCACAGCGATTAGTAACCATCACTGTTAAAAGTGATCAGGTGAAACAAGCTGTAGAGGCCCTTATTGAAGCTAACAGAACTGACAGTCCGGGTGACGGGAAAATATTTGTATTGCCCTGCACCGATGCCGTTCAGATAAGAACAGGTTTAAGTGGTGATGCTGTTATTTAACTTTTAAAAAGATACAGAATGAGTCCAGAAGAAATGAAAAATAATAAAATACAGGAGTTCACTGTAGATGCCCTTTCCAAATATCCTGGAAAAGTGGCTAAAAAAAGATCAAAAAGTATTTTGACAAATAATCCCGAAGCGGCCCTTGAAATCCAGGCCAATGTCCGTACCATTCCGGGAATTATTACCCAAAGAGGATGTACCTATGCCGGTTGCAAAGGTGTTGTACTTGGTCCTACCCGCGATGTACTTAATCTAACGCATGGCCCAATTGGATGTGGATATTATAGCTGGCTTACCAGACGAAACCAAACAAGGCCAGAAACCGACGAAAGTGCCAACTTTATCACCTACAGCTTTTCAACTGATATGCAAGACGAAAACATTGTATTTGGAGGTGAAAAAAAATTAAAACAAGCAATTATTGAAGCTTACGAAATATTTAAGCCTCATAGTATTGCAGTGTTTTCAACTTGTCCGGTTGGATTAATTGGCGACGATGTTCATCAGGTTTGTGCCGAAGCGGAAAAGGAGTTGGGAATTAACATTTTTGGTTTCAGTTGCGAAGGCTATCGTGGGGTAAGTCAGTCTGCCGGCCACCACATTGCCAACAATAAAATATTTACCGATGTGGTGGGTATCAATGATGAACCTAAACCTGGTAAATATACAGTAAACCTGCTGGGCGAATACAATATTGGTGGCGATGCTTTCGAAATTGAAGAACTATTTGAAGAGATGGGGATTACCCTTACTTCAACATTCAGCGGAAATTCAAGCATTTATGATATGGAACGTGCGCACACTGCCGATTTAAATATGGTAATGTGCCACAGATCAATCAATTATATTGCTGAGATGATGGAAAAAAAATACGGCACGCCCTGGATAAAAGTAAACTTTATTGGTGCTGAATCTACTGCTAAATCACTAATGAAAATAGCCGACTACTTTGATGATGAAGAAATAATTGCCAAAACCAAAGCAATTATTGAACGCGAAATGCCTAAAGTAAAAGCTGTGGTTGACGAAGTTAAAAAAACTACCAGAGGTAAGCGGGCAATGTTATTTGTTGGTGGATCTCGTGCTCATCACTATCAGGATCTGTTTAATGAAATGGAGATGGAAATTGTTGCTGCAGGTTACGAATTTGCACACCGCGATGATTATGAAGGTAGAAAGGTATTGCCTGATATTAAGGTAGACGCGGATAGCAGAAATATTGAAGAGCTAACTGTCACAGCAGATCCAGAAAGATACGATGCTTCCAAACAAGAAAAAAAAGTAAAAAAGGAGGCCGAAGGTTATCTTTTTGAAAATTATGAAGGTATGATGCCAGAAATGAAAAAAGGAACGGTTGTAATCGACGACATTTCGCATTGGGAGTCAGAAAAATTGATTGAGCATTTTAAACCAGCAGTTTTTTGTGCAGGAATTAAGGAAAAATATGCCATTCAAAAAATGGGGGTGCCTTTAAAACAATTACACAGCTATGATTATGGCGGCCCTTATGCTGCTTTTGACGGAGCCATAAATTTTTACAAGGATATTGAACGAATTGTAGGCACTAAAATATGGTCAATGATAAAAGCACCCTGGGAAAATGAGCCCGAATTGGTAGGCGAGGTTTATACAGAAATGCAATAAAATACGAATTAGTGTCTATAAGAAAACTCCTGTTTTCCCGTCATTACTCGCTGCGCTTTTACCCAAAGCAACCTAACTAACTGATTTTGATAATTAATATAGCATCTAAATCAGGTATGAAAACAGAATTAATAATAATTAATTGAAAAATTATGCTACTCAGACATACCACTGATGAAATTAAGGAAAGAAAGGCACTAACCGTAAACCCGGCTAAAACATGTCAGCCTGTTGGGGCAATGTATGCTGCTTTAGGCGTGCACGGCTGTCTTCCTCATAGCCATGGTTCCCAGGGCTGCTGCTCTTATCACAGGAGCATGCTTACACGGCACTACAAAGAGCCAGTTATGGCTTCAACAAGCTCATTTACAGAAGGTTCTTCAGTTTTTGGAGGACAGTCAAATTTAGTACAGGCCATCAACAATATTTTCACCATTTACAATCCTGATATTATTGCCATTCATTCCACTTGTCTTTCGGAAACCATTGGTGATGACCTAAAACAAATATCGCAAAAAGCGAAAGAAGAAGGCAAAGTTCCTGAGGGAAAGTATGTTGTTTACGCAAATACTCCCAGCTATGTTGGTTCGCATGTAACAGGATATGCAAATATGGTTAAAGGTTTTATTCGTTCATTCGCGATAAATACCGGAAAAAAGACCAAAAAAATAAATGTTTTGTCAGGTTGGGTTGAGCCATCAGACATGCGCGAAATGAAGCGTTTGTCCGAATTAATGAAGGTTGAAATCATCTTATTACCAGATACTTCCGATGTTTTAGATGCCCCTATGACCGGGAAACATGAAATGTATCCTAAAGGAGGGACTAAACTTGAAGATATCGTTGAAATGGGCAATGCAAAAGCAACTTTAGGCCTTGGCCATTGGTGTACCAATGATGCAGCCATACAATTGGAAAATACTTGTAAAGTTAAATTTACAATAGAAGAACTGCCAATTGGAATCAGAGCTACCGACCGATATATTCAGGCTTTGTCCAGATTGGGGGCGGTTAGTGTTCCCCAGTCAATTACCGATGAACGCGGGCGCCTGCTGGATATGATTACCGACATGCACCAATACCTTGCTGGTAAGCGGGTTGCACTTTGGGGTGATCCTGATATATTAATTCCTTTAACCGAGTTTTTAGTCGACATGGAAATGAAACCTGTTTATATCGTAAGCGGTACACCAGGCAAAAGATTCATGAAAAAAATGGAAGAGCTTTTGAGTGAAAAAATACCTGAGGCAAAATTTAAAAACGGATTAAATGCTGACATGTATCTAATGCACCAATGGATAAAGCAGCAAGGTGTTGATTTGTTAATTGGGAACACCTATGGCAAATACATTTCGCGCGATGATGGAATTCCTTTCGTGCGACTCGGATTTCCAACTATCGACAGGGTTGGCCACAGTTATTTTCCAACGGCAGGATACCAGGGAGCCATGCGCCTTCTGGAGAAGATTCTTAATGTTTTGCTTGATAAGCAAGATGCTGAGTGTCCCGAAGAAAAATTCGAGTTGGTGATGTAAACTTTAAATAACTGAAAATCAATAGTTAATGATATCAGAAAAAAATCATTAATAAATTAACCTTTGTTCCTTTATTCTGTATGTTAATTTAATTTCAAGAACATGAGCCAATTTCTGACTGAACGTTTATCCCAAATTGCTACAAAAAATGGCAATGAATACTTCAAAATCGCATGTTCAAAGCCGAGCCTGGCAGGGTCGGTCAGTCAGAGGGCTTGTGTTTTCTGTGGCTCAAGAGTGGTTTTGTATCCAATTGCCGATGCAGTGCATCTAATCCACGGCCCGGTTGGTTGTGCCGTTTATACCTGGGATATACGGGGTGCTTTGTCATCAGGTCCGGAATTGCACCGAAATAGTTTTACAACAGATCTTCGCGAAAAAAACATCATTTTTGGTGGTGAAAAAAAGCTGGAAGAGTCTCTGAATGAATTGATTGACAAATATCAACCCAAAGCAGCTTTTGTGTATTCCACTTGTATTGTTGGCGTAATTGGCGATGATGTTGAGGCAATTTGTCGAAAAGTAAGCAAAGCAAAAGGTATTGATGTGCTTCCTGTAATGTCAGAAGGTTTTCAGGGAAGTAAAAAGGATGGCTACAAAATTGCCTGCGAGGCCCTGTCCAAATTGTTAGGGACTTCAGATTCAATCAAACTGGGTAAATACAACATCAATATTTTAGGGGATTTTAATCTGGCTGGCGAACTGTGGATGCTGACAGAATATTACCAAAAAATGGGCATTGAACTTTTAGCCACAATTACTGGCGATGGACGAATTGAAAAAATACGAAATGCACACAGGGCTTCCCTCAATGTAGTTCAGTGCTCTGGTTCAATGATGCACCTGGCCAAACACATGAAAGAAAAATATGGTATTCCATTTATAAAAGTATCCTATTTCGGAATTGAGGACATGTCCGATGCGTTATACGAGGTAGCTAACTTTTTCAAGAGCAATGAATTGTTGGAAAAAGCTACTCAGTTGGTTCGTGAAGAAGTAAAAGATTTGATGCCCGCTCTGGTAGAATACAAAAAAAAGTTGGAAGGTAAAAAAGCCGCGATATATGTTGGCGGGGCATTTAAAGCTATTTCTTTGGTTAAAGCACTCCGCTTAATTGGTGTAAAAACAGTGGTTGTTGGTTCACAAACCGGCAATAAAGATGATTACCAACTATTGGCAGATTTATGCGACGAAGGAACCATATTGGTAGATGATTCCAACCCAAACGAACTGTCGGATTTTGTTCAAAAAACAGGGGCGCATATTTTTATTGGCGGAGTTAAGGAAAGGCCTATAGCACATAAACTTGGCCTCGGATTTTGCGATCACAATCATGAAAGGAAAGAAGCCCTGGCCGGATATGAAGGCATGCTCAATTTTGCACAGGAAATTTATGCTACAGCTTGCAGCCCTGTGTGGCAATTTGTAAGAAAAGAAGAGAATTTTCGTTAGAACGCAGTTTGTACAAATAAGTAAGGTTAATGGCATTCCATCTTCTTAAAGAGATGTTATGGTAAGTTGACAAAAATTTCTAAAACAAATAACATGGAAGAAATTGATATACAACTAATTAAAGAGAAAAATGACAAGTCCTTCGCTTCTACCCGAAATGCATGTAAATTATGCACTCCCCTGGGTGCCTGTATCGCTTTTAAAGGAATTGAAGGCTGCGTTCCACTTATCCATGGTTCACAAGGTTGTGCCACTTATATTCGAAGGTATATGATTTCGCACTATCGCGAGCCTGTAGATATTGCTTCCTCAAACTTTAGTGAAGAATCAACCATATTTGGGGGCAACAAGAACTTTTGCCTGGGCATTGACAATATTATTGCCCAATACAATCCAAAAGTGGTGGCTATTGCCAGCACATGTTTAAGTGAAACCATTGGCGAAGATGTACCTCAACTTATTCGAGAATATCAGTTAAAAAATACCGATAAAGAATTGCCACGATTTATTTACGCATCTACTCCAAGTTATCAGGGAACACACATAGATGGTTTTCACGAAGCAGTTGCAGCAACTGTAAAAGCAATATCGGAACAGAGCACCCAAAATCAGAAAATTAATTTTTTCCCAGGCTTTTTATCCACTGAAGATTTACGTTACCTGAAAGAAATATTATCAGATTTTGAGCTGGAATACAACATATTAGCTGATTACTCCGACTCACTTGATAATCCGTCGTGGGAAAAATATATGCGAATACCCGATGGAGGTACGTCAATAGAAAATATTGTTGATATGGGAAATGCCGCTGCCTCTATTGAATTTGGGTACATTCTCAATAAAGGCAGATTGGCAGGAAAAAACAAAAAACAAACCAAAGCCTATACAGCCGCCCAATATCTTGAAGAAAAATTTTCCATTCCCAGGTTTTCAATAGGAATGCCAATTGGGATTAAAGAAACCGACAAATTTTTTAAAGTATTATCCAGGTTATCTGGTAACCCTATGCCCGAAAAGCATGATAAAGAACGTGGCAGACTGATTGATTCCTATGCAGATGGTCATAAACAAATTTTTGGAAAAAAAGCAGTGGTTTATGGCGAGGAAGATTTTGTTTTGGGAATGGTTTCTTTTTTAAATGAGATAGGAATCGATGTAATAATTGCTGCATCTGGCGCCTATAGCGGAAAATTAAAGGGTGCCATTGATATGGTAAAAACTCAAACCAATGAAATACATATCATGGATGATTCTGATTTTGAAAACATTAGAGAAATGGCAGAAGAATTACATCCGGATATAATCATTGGCCACAGCAAAGGCTACTACATCAGTCGACAGCTGGGAATACCACTTCTTAGGGTAGGTTTTCCAATTCACGATAGAATGGGCGGACAGCGTATCATGCATGTTGGCTACAAAGGCACCCAGCAATTGTTCGATAAAATTGTAAATGCCATCGTAGAACAAAAGCAGAACAATTCGCCCGTAGGTTATAAATACATTTAAAAGTTTTCATTACTTAAAGTATTTATGTGTGATTAAAGGTAGTTTTAAGATAAAACTTTATAATTAGCATAATACTAGTATTCAATAGGTTCACTAAAATCTAGCCTCGGTTGCTGAGCGCAGTCGAAGCACTAATTTCTAATATATGCCAGATACCAGCAAACATCCTTGTT
>JARGGF010000410.1 GCA_029210905.1 Bacteroidales bacterium
AATGACAACTGTTGGTATGGCTAATTGCCAGCCATACTATATTTTTTTCATGCGAACTAAATGACGTTTCGCTAAAAAGCTGGGCCATTTGCGTATATGCTTTTAATAATTCCGGTGATTCTGCCATAATACCGTATAGATTGGGCACAAACCCATTTTGCTTTAATGCAGCTGAAAGGATTTCTTTTGAGCCTTCCGGGGCTGTTTCAATAGTGTGTAATTTATAATTCATCATCATATTTATTTGTATGCTTTTCTAAGCTTTTGCTTAGAAAAAGGTTAAAAAAATTTATTTAATGTTTAATAATGCCATGCTTACTATATCTTCTACTTGTTTTTCGGTCAGCACTTTAGCGCCAACAGAGAGCCCTTGCATGATGCCCAGAAGGTAATTAGAATATTTATCCAAATCGGCACTGCCTGATATTTCACCTGCATTAGCCGAATTCTGCAGTACCTGAAGAATCATTTCTTTTATGAAACTATAATAATTTCTTAGTTCGTCAACAATTTCACTGTCTTTTGCACCTAATTCGCCTGTAGTATTAACAACAAGGCATCCTCTTTGGTTTTTACCCAAGCGCACAGCAAATGTGAAATTGTGAAGAAAATTTTCCAAATCTTTTAATTTTGCACCTTCTTTCAATAAAGGATTGAACCTGTTTATTTTTGCATATTCCCTATACTTTTTTAACGACTCAACAAACAATTTTTTCTTGTTGGCAAATGTTGCATATATCGAAAACTGGTTAATTCCCATTTCCTTTTCCAGCAGTCTTACAGACGTGGCTTCGTAACCATTGTCCCAAAAAACCTGCATAGCTTTTTCCAATACAATCTCTTCATTAAATGCTTTGTTTCTAGACATATAATAAATTTTTATAAAACTAAGCAATTGCTTTGAAAAAAACAAGCCTGATTTATAAATTATTTATATTATTATGTTTAAGTCCTTTTAAATAAGCACTAAACTTCATATCTTTTTTTAGAATATGTTTAGACCATCAGTTTCGTACATATGTTAAAACCACTGCTGGTTCGGTATAGTCACCATCTTTAAAGTTAACGTTAAACATAGCTACCTGGTATATATACTCCTGATGCTCTTTGAAATGTTCATTAAAGTTGGGGTAAGTAGAGCTTTGCATCAAAGCCTCTTCTGTTTTAAAATGATAACGCCCATAATCAGTCAATTTCGATAATATTTCAGCAAATTTTTCTGATTTGGGGAATAATTTCTCTGTTTCTATCATTTCATTTACCAGCTCAAAAATTTCTTTGTGTTGATTATCGATTTTATCATTATTAAAAGCCAGTTTGTCAGACCAATACAATTTTTCCATAAAATTTTAATTAATTATTATTCAACCTAAAATCAATGACTTTATGCACTATTATTTTTACCAGTCAGTTGGTCATTTTGCTTAGAAGTTTACCATTGCTTTATTGCTTACCGGATACCGTGCTTATTAAATTCGTTTAGGTAAGATCTGTCGGTTCGTTGAATATGACTTAAAAGCCAATCTTGTAAAAAATAGACTACATCAAGGGCAACAGAGACATCACCCTTGTCAAATTCCTGTCTGAATCCATCAATTCGGGCTATAAATTTTTTGTGTTGTTCTATGTGCCTGGAAGTACCGCTATAGTCAATTTGTTGAAAAATATTTTCTTCGTGGCCGAAATGATATTTTGTATAATCGAGCAGTTCAATTAAAACAGTTTTTAACTCCTTTTTGCTGCCTGAACCACCATAGGTTTTATATAGTTTATTGATTAAATCAAAAAGAACTTTATGCTGCTCATCGATAGAGTTTATCCCAATTTTAAATGAATCGTCCCAGCCAACAATGGTACTTTTTCTGCTTTGTGAAGCTTCTGAAGTTTTAAAAAAACCAATCGTTTCTTTCAGTTGCTCAGCCTGACTGGCAAATTCTTCGGCACTGGAGGCCAACTCTTCACTTGCTGCCGCGTTTTGCTGGATAACCTGGTTCATTTGCTGTACCCCTTCGTTTATCTGGTTTGCACCCAGATTCATTTCCTGGCTTGCAGCCGATATACTATGTATCATAACGGAAGTTTTTTTTACTTCAACAACAAGTGACTCGGCAAGTTTAAGTGCATTGTTTGTTTTAGCAAATGAGGTATTTGATAAACCAATAATTTCATCAGCTGCTTTGCGGCTATGCTCTGCCAGTTTCCGCACTTCTGAAGCCACAACGGCAAAACCCCGCCCGTGTTCACCGGCCCTGGCAGCTTCAACGGCTGCATTCAAGGCAAGGATGTTGGTTTGGAAGGCTATCTCATTAATAATCCCAATTTTTTCGGTAATCGCGCCAATGGCTTCCATACTTTCCTTGCTTGCCTTGGCGGTCTGTCCCATCATGGTTTCGGCACTTAAATATATTTTTTCTGATTCTTTTGCATTTTCGGAGTTTTGGGTGATATTGGCGGTCATTTCCTCTACCGAGGCAGAAATTTCTTCGGCTGATGCAGCCTGTTCGTTGGCGCCCTGCGAAAGTGTTTGAGATGACCCACTAATCTGGTTGCTGCCATTTACTATATTATTTGCCCCTGAAATAATTGTTCCAACGATCTCCTTTAACCTGTCATTCATTTTATTAAACGAGTTTATCAGCAGGCCAATTTCATCATTGCCTGTTTTCTCTAATTTATGGCCAACAATACCGTTGGAAAGATCCATAAAATAGGGTACTATTTTTTGAACAGGGTGGAGGACAAATTTTTGGACGACATAAAAAAGCAATATCAAAGCAATAAGATTTAAGCTCGATAAAATATAAAACATCAGGTTTATGCTATTTTCACGTACTTTATTTGCGTCAAACAGCTCTGCTACAAGATTATTACATGCAGCTAGAATGGCTTCAGTATTTTTTTCAATTGCTCCAAGCGATTGGAGCTTTATTTTGTCTGGATTATTTTCAATAATGGCCAGTGCATTTTTTTTATAGGGAACCCAAAGTTCCCATACCTTGTCAATTGCAAAAGCAAATTGACCATAAACCCCGTCTAATTCACTATCCCCCTTCAAATCAGGGGCCATGCCGCCCGATTTAATCACATTTAAAGATTTTTCGAAAAGCAAAATGGCTGATTCCAACTCCTGCCGGTTGCCAGGTGGTTTCTGATAAGCCAATTGGGCATGGTAGGCGATCTTTTGTGAAAGCATACGGTTCCGGACTGCGATATCAATCATTATATTAACTGTAGAGCTGTCTTTTAAAAAAAACAGAATAAATGCTGATACTGAAATCAAAACCAGAACAACAAGGAAAATACCTGCTTTTAATTTGATGGATAAGTTTTTAAATGAGTTCATGTATTTCCGAATTAATAAATTTCATAGAATTATTCTTAAAGCTAAGCATTTGCTTTGAAAAATCAAAATAAAATATTTAACTTAGTATAATTTCCCGATCTAAAAAAAGTAGGATGAAAAAAATAGCCATTATCTTTTGTTCTGTATTTGTGCTGCTAGTAATAATTATTTCGACAAGTTACTTTTCAAATGCAAAAAAAATACTTCGTAACGAAGTCAAAAAGGATTTGAAAGTTATTGCTAAAATAAAAGCCGGACAGATTGTCAACTGGTACGCTGATGAGATGATCGATGCCGGGCTAATAACAGAAAATCAATTGCTTATTGAGAAAATCAATGAATTTTCCGGATCCGGAAATCCTATTCACCAGCGTACACTGATACAGTTTTTTGAAACCCTGCGAAAAGAGCATGGTTATGCAAATATTTCTTTATTTTCTAAAGACAATCAATTACTCTTTCAGACCAAGGATACTCCGCCCCACAATGAAAATATTGTAAAACAAGCAGTTGGTCTTGTTTCTCAGACAAATCAACTGACTACGACGGGGATCTACACTAGTGAAAATGACCAAAATGTCTATATTGGAATTGTTAGTCCTGTTCACAAGATTGGTTCAGATGAGGCCATTGCTATTATTTGTTTCAGTATAGATATTAATAAGCAGCTGTATCCTACTATCATAAGTTCTCTGCTTCCCTGGGACAGTTATGAAACGATATTGTTGTACCGGAAAAATGATACCATTGTTTACTTAAACCACTTAATCTCAAACAGCAATACAAGTAGCGGTATAAACACCGGTACAATCAGCAAATTCAGAGATTCTATATCAACCAGGGCCTTAACGGGTTTTGAGGGCATAATCGAGGGCAGGGATTATCGAGGAAATGAGGTAATATCTTTTGTTTGCCCGTTAAAAGGAACAGATTGGTTCCTGATGGCTAAAATAAATTCAGGCGAAATTGAAGGAAGTATGCATGGTGAAGTTACCTTGCTGATTATTATTACCATTCTTTTGTCTTTATTATCAATAGCTGCGGTGGCCTACCTCTATAATTACAGGCAAAAGGGCCTTTACAAAGAACTATACCTTAAAAGGCAGGAATCTAGGGCAACACTTTATAGTATCGGAGATGCAGTAATAACCACTGATAAGAAGGGTCTAATAATACTGATGAATAATATTGCAGAACAACTTACCGGTTGGAAAGAGACAGAGGCCCGCGGAAAGCATCTTGACAAAGTTTTTGTTATCATTAATGAATATACAGGCAAAACGGTTGAATCGCCTGTAAATAAGGTAATAAATACCGGCGCAATAGTGGGACTGGCCAATCACACCCTTTTGGTTTCAAAACATGGCGAGGAGATACCCATTGCAGACAGTGGTGCCCCAATACAAGATGAAAACGGTGATATTTCAGGGGTTGTGCTGGTATTCAGGGATCAAACCGAACAACGGATCCATCAGAAGCTACTTGAAGCAAGTGAGGCCAAATACAGGGAACTTATTGAATCGACAGATGCCATTGCGTGGGAATACAATATCGAAAAAGACCAATGGACTTACGTTGCTCCACAGGTTACAGACAAATTAGGCTGGTTGCCTGAGGAATGGGTTAATCTTGAATTCTGGAAAAACAATATCCATCCAGATGAAAGAGAGCTTTCAGCCGACTATTGTATTGTCTGCACAGCTAAGGGCGAATCTCACACGCTGGAATATCGGTTCATGGCTAAAGATGGTAGTTATGTCTGGTTGAGGGATGTGGTTTCAGTAGAACCTAAAAATAACAAACCTTATAAATTGAGGGGCGTAATGCTGGATATTTCTGAACTGAAAAATACTGAATTACAATTGCGTGAGCGGGAATATTTTTTAAGTGAATCGCAAAAAATTGCTCAGATAGGTTCCTACTTTTTTGATATTGTCAATTATATCTG
>JARGGF010000411.1 GCA_029210905.1 Bacteroidales bacterium
AATTAAGAGAACAATTTTTAGTGGACAATTTATTTGTTAAAGACAAAATTCATTTGACTTATTCTATGTATGATCGCTTCATTGTTGGTGGAGCGATGCCGGCAAATAAATCATTAAAATTGGAAACCATTCTTTATTTAAAATCTGAACACTTTTTAGATAGAAGAGAACTTGGAATAATTAACGTTGGCGCTGAAGGAATTGTTACCGTGGACGGAGTGGAATACAAACTTCAAAAAAAAGAAGCACTCTACATCGGGCAGGGAGCAAAGGAGGTTATTTTTTCTAAATGTGCCAGTGAGCAGCCTTTGTTTTATTTGAATTCTGCTCCTGCACATAAACATTACCCAACTAAAAAAATTGGCCTGGAGGATGCCGAGGTAATACAACTTGGCGAGGAAAAATATGCCAATAAAAGAGTATTAAACAAATTGATTGTCAACAGTATAGTTAAAACATGTCAGCTGCAAATGGGATTGACTGAACTAGTTGTCGGGAATGTTTGGAACACCATGCCTGCACATACGCACAGCAGAAGAATGGAGACCTATTTTTATTTCGATTTGGAAGCGGATCAAACCATTTGTCATTTTATGGGCGAGCCTGATAACACGCGCCATATATTTGTTCAAAACAACCAGGCGGTTATATCCCCCGAATGGTCAATACATTCAGGTGCCGGAACTTCAAATTATTCATTTATTTGGGGCATGGCCGGCGAAAATCTCGATTATGGAGATATGGACACTTTAAAACCTTCTGATCTTAAATGATTAAAAAAGTTGTATTGTAATTGACTTTTAAACAGCCATTTAATCAAAAATATTTAATGATTATTTTCTAAATTCAAAATAATGGAAAACATAATAAAAGAATTATTTGATTTAAGTAATAAAGTTGCATTGATAACCGGTGCTACACATGGCATTGGAATGGCTGTAGCCAAAACCCTAGGCAAAGCCGGTGCAAAAATAGTGGTGAATGATATTTCAGATGAAAAACTGACAGCATGTAAGGCCGAGTATAAAAAAGACGGACTGGATGTTTACACTTTAAAATTTGATGTGACCAACGAAGATGCTGTAGATAAAGGGATTACTGAAATAGAGCAAAATGTGGGCCCTGTTGATATCCTGATTAATAATGCCGGAATCATTAAACGAATACCTATTTTGGATATGCCGCTTTCTGATTTTAAACAAGTGATTGATATAGACCTTATTGCACCATTAATTGTTGCAAAAAGAGTAGCTCCGGGAATGATCAAAAGGAGGTCTGGCAAAATCATCAATATGTGCTCAATGATGAGTGTTTATGGTAGAAATTCTGTATCAGCTTATGCAGCTGCCAAAGGAGGATTGAAATTATTAACTGCCAACATGACTTGCGAGTGGGCGAAATACAATTTACAAATAAACGGCATTGGCCCAGGCTACATAGCCACTTCACAAACTGCTGCCATTCGTGAGGGTGGGCACCCATTTAATGATTTGGTAATGACCAGAACGCCTGCCGGACGCTGGGGAGAACCTGAAGATGTTGGAAATGCAGCACTTTTCCTGGCTTCTAAAGCCAGTGATTTTGTAAACGGTCATGTTCTATATGTGGACGGTGGAATTCTGGCGAATTTCGGATATGTTAAGGGCGAAAATGACATTGATTAGTTAAAAATATAAAAGTTCAAACCTGATATTATGAAGAATTTTATGGATGATAATTTTTTGCTACGAACTAAAACTGCAGAATATCTTTATCATGAACATGCCAAAAAAATGCCTATCATTGACTATCATAGTCATTTGATTCCTAATCAGATAGCCGAAAATAAACAATTCGATAATATCACCCAACCCTGGCTTTATGGCGACCATTATAAGTGGCGTGCCATGCGTACTAATGGCGTGGATGAAAAATACTGCACAGGCAATGCCTCAGATTGGGAAAAATTCCAAAAGTGGGCAGAGACTGTGCCTCATACCTTAAGAAACCCATTGTTTCATTGGACTCATCTAGAATTAAAGCGCTATTTTGGAGTCTCAGCGCTATTAAATTCCTCATCGGCAAAGTCCATCTATGAAAAGACCATGGAATTGCTTCAGGATGATGATTTCAGGGTTCAGGGATTACTTCGAAAGATGAATGTGAAGGTGGTTTGTACTACTGATGATCCCACTGATAATCTTGAGTTTCATAAATCAATTGCCAATACTGTTTCAGCATTTAAAGTTTTTCCAACCTGGAGACCGGATAAGGCCATGGCAGTGGAAGATCCTGTCACTTACAATCAGTATATCAGTTTATTAGCAGAAGTTGCAGAAATGGAGATGAATAGCTATTCCGATTTGATTCTGGCATTACAAAAACGTCACGATTTCTTTCATGAACAAGGCTGCAGACTTTCAGACCACGGTCTTGAGAATTTTTATGCTGAAGTGTATACTCAATCTGAGATAGATAGCATTTTCAGGAAAATAAGAGATGGTAAAAACCTGACTCAGGAAGAAATTTTAAAATTTAAATCTGCTGCACTATATGATTTTGCTTTGATGGATCATGCTAAGAACTGGACCCAGCAGTTTCATATTGGAGCCTTGCGCAATAACAATACCCGTTTGTTCAAAACACTTGGACCAGATACCGGTTTTGATTCTATCGGTGACTTTTCGACAGCAATTCCAATGTCGAAATTTCTCAACAGATTAGATATTGATGATAAATTGGCTAAAACCGTTATTTATAATTTGAATCCTTCTGATAATGAAGTTTTTGCTACAATGTTAGGGAATTTTCAGGATGGTTCTGTTCCGGGAAAAATTCAGTTTGGATCAGGGTGGTGGTTCCTGGATCAAAAGGATGGAATGGAAAAACAAATGAATGCTCTTTCTAACCTGGGATTGCTGAGTCGTTTTGTGGGAATGCTAACTGATTCAAGGAGTTTCTTATCCTACCCAAGACATGAATATTTCAGACGTATTTTATGTAACCTTTTGGGAAATGACGTTGAAAATGGTGAACTTCCAAATGACAAGGAGTTATTAGGCAACATGGTAGAAAATATATGTTACAATAACGCAAACGAGTATTTCAAATTTCAAGAATGATAAAATAAGTGGTCTATAAAGTTTAAATAAATAAAGAGATGAACAAAGTTGTAACTTTTGGTGAAGTAATGCTCCGGTTGGCAGCTCCCGGGTTTGTAAGATTCGGACAATCTGGTGTTTTAAATGCCACATTTGGCGGTGGAGAGGCCAATGTAGCTGTATCGCTTGCCAATTACGGAATTCCGGTAAGTTTTGTTACCCGGTTGCCCAAAAATGATATAGCAAAAGCCTGTACCAACGAACTTAGAGGCTTAGGTGTTGATATTCAAAACATTGTCTATGGTGGAGAGCGAATGGGTATCTATTTTTTAGAAACCGGAGCAGTAAGTCGCGCCAGCAAAGTTATTTACGACAGGGCAAATTCTTCCATAGCTGAAATTCAACCTGGAATGATTGACTGGGATAAAGTATTGGATGGTGCAAGATGGTTTCACTGGACAGGAATTACCCCTGCCATTTCGAAAGGAGCAGCGGATGTTTGTCTTGAAGGAATTAAAATGGCAAATAAAAAAAGTGTCATTGTTTCAACTGATCTGAATTTCAGAAAAAATCTATGGAAATATGGGAAAACTGCAGGTGAAGTGATGCCAGAACTGGTTGAAGGTTGCGATATTATTTTGGGCAATGAAGAAGATGCAGCCATGGCGCTTGGTATACATCCAGAAGGAGTTGACGTTACTGCCGGCCATGTGGAAGCTGAGGCCTATCGCTCTGTATCACAGCAGATTATGAAACGATTTCCTCGTTGTAAAAAAGTGATTACAACACTCAGGGGCTCTGTCAGTGCAAATCATAACAGCTGGTCGGGCGTATTGTACGATGGCAAAAATCTTTATCAAGCACCTACCTATCAGATTACCCATATTGTGGATAGAGTAGGAGGTGGAGATTCATTCATGGGGGGACTCATTTATGGTTTATTAACCTATGCTGATGATCCTCAATCGGCATTAAATTTTGCAGTAGCTGCCTCCTGTCTGAAACATACCATTTATGGCGATTACAACAGGGTTACTATTGATGAAGTTGAGAAATTAATGAAAGGTGATGCTTCAGGACGAGTATCGAGATAAATATCTGAAAATTAAATATATAAAGTAATGGCACAATACTCAAGAATTGAAGTTGCAACAGTGATGAAACAAACTGGCCTTGTGCCGTTATTTTATCATCCTGATGTTGAACTGGGAAAAAAAGTTTTAAAAGCCTGTTATGATGGTGGTGCACGTTTATTGGAGTTTACCAGTCGTGGCGATTTTGCTTTTGAAATTTTTGGTGAACTCAATAAATATGCAATAAAAGAATTACCAGGGATGATTCTGGGCGTTGGTTCTGTAACTGATGCTGCGGCTGCTTCGTTATATATGCAAATGGGTGCTAATTTTATTGTAACACCGGTTCTTAGAGAAGATATTGCAATGGTTTGTAATCGCCGCAAGGTATTATGGTCACCTGGCTGTGGTTCGCTCACTGAAATTGCCAGGGCAGAAGAACTTGGCTGTGAAATTGTGAAACTTTTCCCTGGTGGAACCTATGGGCCTGAGTTTGTGAAAGCCATCAAAGGCCCCAGTCCATGGACCAGTATTATGCCAACTGGCGGTGTGTCGCCAACTGAGGAAAATCTGAAAGCCTGGTTTAGTGCAGGGGTTACATGTGTAGGGATGGGCTCGAATTTAATTTCTAAAGAAGTACTTGTAAATCAGGATTTTGATTTACTTAAAAGCAATATTCAGAAAGCTTTGGACATCATTCAAAAATTAACAAAATAGCTCATTCTATAAACTAAAAAAAATGACAGAAGCAAAACAGAAAATTGGCTCCTACAGGTACCGGATACTGGCCATGTTGATTTACGCCACAACGATTAACTATTTCGATAGAAGTATTATAGGTGTGATGGCACCTACATTGGAAAAATTATTTCATTGGACTAATAGTGACTATGCCAATATCATGATTTCTTTTAAGGTGGCTTATGCCATTGGTATGCTCACCATGGGGGGGATTATTGATAGATTAGGTACAAAAAAGGGCTATACACTTGCTATTGGAATATGGAGTATTTTTGGGATGTTACACGCTGTTGTTCGTCCGGCTTTTAGCATAATTGGTTTTGCTGCTGCACGTTTTGGTTTAGGTTTTGGCGAGTCAGGGCATTTTCCCGCCGCCCAAAAAACAGTGGCTGAGTGG
>JARGGF010000412.1 GCA_029210905.1 Bacteroidales bacterium
ATAAAAATTCTCAAAGCTTTCAAAACAAATAACATTGATGTTGTTATACTCAAAGGGAACCTTTTTATACATACTATTTATCAGGATGTTGGTTACAAAAGAATGAATGATTTTGACATGCTTATTCATCCCGAAGACTGGCCTAAAGTTCAGGAAATATACTTTGAAATGGGCTACATTCCATTAGGATTTGGTTGGAGTGGTGAAAAACAGCAGGCAGCCAAATTCAGCCATGCCGGAATGTCATTTATCAGCCCCAACTTCAATTGCATTACGGGTACACAGTGGGGTATTAAGTCTCCCACTTCAAAGTATACAGTTGATATGCAGGATTTGTGGCAAACCACTACAGAATTCGATTTTTATGGTGAAAAAGTTAAGCAACTTTCACCTGAGTACAACATTCTTCACCTTGTACTTCACATGGGCGTATATAAATGTGGCACAAGGGATTGTATGGATATATACAACCTGCTTTTATCGGATTATAAAATTAATGAAGATAAACTGGTTGAAATTATTAATAAATCAAATGCCAGGGAAAAGGCTTATTTTACCTTCTCACTATCTAATTTATGTTCAGAAAACATTCCCTCTTCAATACTTCAGCAAATAAAGCCAGACAAAAAGAGCTTTTTGTTAGGGAGAATGGAATCGAGGATAAAAATGGTAAAAGAAACAGGAGATTTACATAATTCATATAACGATTATTTTCACAATATTGAAATGTGCGTTTTTTATTTCAATCTCTTTCCAAGTTTTCACAAAAGAATTGCCTTGTATTTTAAATTAATTGGGCTGATTTCATGGCCTGATAAAATGATAACCAGGCAGTTATCAGACATCTCAAATCATTCTGCCCTATTTGCTAAAACAACTGCACGAATAAAAGCACCTTATTTTGTTTTGGCTTTAACTGCAGAAGAAATTGGCTGGGGAATCACCTTTTTACTTTTGGCAAAATTTTTTATTGATACAATATTCTCTATAAAAAACTATTTTATTAAAAAGGAATCGTATTTTGACTATTTAAAAAGCAGGGGCATAAATCCGGATGCCATTAAACAAGAAGTAAAAAAGATTCAATAAACCCAAAATATAAAAGACAAACACTTTTATAGCAATATGCGAAACAAACTAACAGGTGTGCAAAAGAAGTTGCAGTCGGCAGTTGCAGTCTCATTTCCTCATTTTAATGTTTAGTTTTTAGTATAAAACGGTGTGGTTATAAAATTAGCTCATTAATCCGCAGATGACTCAAATGTTCGCAGATAATTTTGCATTAAATCTGCGTTAATCTGGATAATCTGCGTATAAAATTAATTAGACCTACAAAATATTGTAGTGTGGCCACGTATTATTATAATTGCTTAACATTGTTTATTTTAGATAATTACGATATAGATAGATGAAAGAACTACATTCTTCGCAGAACATGAAAAAACTAATATGCATAACAGGCATGGATGGTATTGGCAAAAGCACACTTATCAATTTGCTGGCCAGTCAGATTAATTCATGCTATATTGCAAATATCTGGGATTTACTGGATAGCCAGGTTAAAGGATTACCCTTCAGAACCAAAAAAGATCTTGACAATTACATCTGTGATTTAACACCCGATTCGCGTTTTCTTTTTTTGGCACATGCCTTAAAATATTCAACAGATCAGGCACTTTCAGCTAATAAAGAAATAATATTGCTTGATAGTTATTACTTTAAGTACATGGCTACGGAATTAGCATTGGGTGCCGAAATCACTTTGGTTAATGAAGTTGTTCAAAGATTCCCTAAACCCCACCTGGTTGTGGAATTAAAATTGCCAATGGATGAAATCATCAAAAGGAAAACAAAGTTTTCAAGATATGAATGCGGACTGGCAGAAGTTGCTGATAAATTATCATTTATAAAATTTCAGGAAAAAGTAAAAGAAAAATGGCAGGAGATTTCTATCAAAAATTTTCATACTTTGGATGCAATAGAAAGTAAAGAAATGCTTGTTGGTAAAATCCTTAATCTTATAGCAATAACATGAAGGTAATCTTAATTACCGGCCTCGATGGCTCAGGAAAAAGCACTTTACTTAAGCGAATAGAATCTAATAAATTATTAGATGATTATCAGATACTTAGACTTCCTAAAATCGATATAGAAATCTTAAAACCAAACCCTCAGTTATTCGCAACGGCCTCTTTTATTAACCAATTAAATGACGAGGCCGATATTAAAAGAGTGCCTCAGTTAAAGGCGGTAGCCCTTTTTGCTTCCATGCTGCTTTATCGCAAACTTATAGATTTAGCAACACAAGCACAAAAATCAATTGTGTACTGTGAACGTCATCCATTAATTGATACAGGAATTTATGCTCAATTTTATGCCGGAAAATTAGCGCCTGGTTCAATTTCATTGGAAATCCTGAGCCCATTTGATCAAATTTACAGAAAAGAACTTGAATATTTATTGAACCTTTTACCTGATGATGTTTCAGTTAATCAATCAGGGGCAATAACCAGTTTTATTAATTTCATTTATCAATGGTTTTATATTGAAAAAAAAACCAATATTGAAAATCTTAAAAAAATATTCAATGTTAAACTACCGGATAAAATATATTATTTACAAGCCACACCGGAACTTTTGTTTGAAAGAATTAAAAACCGTAAAATACTCGAAGCTCATGAATCGGTAGAAGTTTTCACTTTATTAGACAAAAGCTACAAGCATCTGTTTAACGAAATAGAGGCCTCTAATGCAAACCTTATTAAAATTATAGATGCGGCAAATCAAACAGACCTTGATTATTTATACAAAAAACTGACTGACCTGTAATTTTTATGACCAATAAAAAACCAATCATACGAAAAAGAATCAATATTGCCTTAGGGTTTATTTCACTGGGGCTGGCCTACATAGGAATTGCATTACCCGGTGTGCCCGGAACTCCGTTTATCTTACTCACCGCGTTTTTCTTTGTTCGTAGTTCTGATAAAATGTACAACTGGCTACTTCGAAAGAAAATATTTGCCAAAATCATCAATAAATTCAATGATAACGAAAAGCTACCACTAACATTCAAGTTGTTCGTTATCATGCAATTATGGATATCAATTAGTGTTGCACTTATTTGGTTTGTAAATTCGTACAGTGCCCGGCTAATTATTTTTATAATAGGTATCTTTTGCAGTATTCTTATATTATTCATTAAAAAGATTAAACTGAAAGAATAATATTAATAGTAAGCTGTTTTGAACAAATAAATTGATTAAACGAATTCTTCTATCATTTCAAGCATTCTAAATGAAACCCTGCGAATTCTTTCCGAAAATGGAAACTTCGTCAGAATGCCTGAAACTTCGTAAAATGAAACCCTGGTAACCAGGTATTCTTTAATGGCATATATATAGCCATTTTTCCATTCATCCCAGACTAAAGTATCACCATTATACAAATTATAGTGATACTTCAGATGACCCAATAATTCTTCTTTACCGAAGTTTTCGTTTAAAGCAAAACTAAGAAACTCTACAATGTCCCTATGCGGGATATTCACAACAACCAATTCCCAATCATAAATACAAACACTTCCATCCTTTCTGATAGCCACGTTTCTTGGATTAAAATCATTATGAATAATCGTAGGTGCAATTTTCAGCTTACTAAATTCGTCTTTTAACCGATCAATAAATAACAACATCATTGCAAACTCTTTTCTTGCAATCTCATCGTCAGCTTCTTTGTACATAATTGATACAAGTTTTTGATACAATGGCTTTGATTTCCAGGCTTCAAATACATGAATATTTCTATATTTCTCATCTTTATTCAAGGTCTTGTAGTTCTGGTGTATTTTAGTAATTGTCTCAATTACATTATCAATATGCCACTTCGTCCATTTTTCAGGAAAGTTTTCAGTATTATAAAGCTCCATATCTTCATAATAAAGAAACTCCTGCAAAAAAAGCCAGCTTTCATTCTTTTTGTTTATGTATTTCCCATAATAAGAGGGAATGCATGTAAAACCATCTGAAGTAAGATTTTCAAACATTTCAATTTCTTTTCTATGGGATTTCCAGTATTCCAGATTTTCTTTGTGTTTAAAAATTAAATCTGATAACTCTGGATCAATTGAAGCTGCCATTAAGTGAAGACCTTTAATTACCTCTATATCAAGTGCTTTAGATTTAATCAACACATGGTTTTCAGTCCCATTCTGATATTGAATGGTTACTGGGATAAATCCTATCAATTTTCTATTAACACGCTTTGTTATATCAGTCAGAATTCCATTATCAATCATCGTATTTGTATTGATTTCTGCTTTTATAACTGTTTCTGACTTATCAATTAATGCCTCCTGAATAAAAGCAGCATTGATTTCTGATTTTTTAAGCCAATTAATCGGTTTATTTCGTCCAAGTTGCTCATGAGCTTTAGCAAATTCACCACTAACAATGGCTGCAAAGGTTGAAATCTCTAATGACAACGAAAACCCTGCAATTATTTCTGCAAATCTTTTCACCTTATCGGTTCCATAGCAGCCCATAATTTCGAGTGCTTCTTTTTGCTTAGGTAAGTGGGTACCACCTCCTATAGTCCCAATAACCAATGAAGGTAAATTCAAAGACACATATAACCCATCTGGCAATTTTTCAAGCGTAAGAATTCCAACCGAAGATTCGTGCAAGGAACCTAAATCCTGACCTGTTGCAACAAAAATCGCCGCAATAGCATTTGCAACATTAATATTATAGCCAATCATTCCGTCTATTTTACTCATTGCCAAAGAAGGTGCAAAACAGGCAAGCATTTTTTCAGAAGTGGTGCGGAGTATCTTGTTAATTTCCTGCTCTTTCAAAAAACATTCTGCAATAACATTAATACCGCGTCCTTCAACCATAGTAGCATGAGAAATCTTTTTATCGGACGACGCATTACCCTCAATAACAAAATGTAAAACAGAAACCTCTGTATCTTTTTGAAAATATTCTACAATCCATAACATTGCATGCCAGGTGCAGGTTGTTGTCATATTTTGACCTGATGCATCTCCAGTCAGATAACCAAATTTAAGATGTACGCTTTTACCAACTAATTGAGGTTTAATAGATTCCAAAACTGCATGATTGGAATGATTTTCAGCAACTTCTTTGATTTTTTTAAAATGAATAGCAACCCACTTTTTAAAAACAACAGCATCATTAACCTTACTGAATAAGAACATGGGGGCACGTGTCATCTTCTGACTAATGACTTGGGCACTGAAACCCCCACATTTGCTTA
>JARGGF010000413.1 GCA_029210905.1 Bacteroidales bacterium
ATGAACTGAATATCAGCAAAAGCCTTGCAAATATGTTGGTACAGCGGAATATTACAACTTTTGATGAAGCCCGTGATTATTTTAGACCGTCACTGGATAAGCTGCACGATCCCTTTCTGATGAAAGATATGGATGTGGCAATTGACCGGCTTGATAAAGCAATAGATTCAAAAGAGAAAATTTTAATCTATGGCGACTATGATGTAGATGGAACAACTTCAGTTGCACTTGTATATTCGTTTTTAAGAAAAATACACCAGAATATTGATTACTACATTCCAGACAGATACGGGGAGGGATATGGGATATCTTATAAAGGAGTGGAATATGCTGCTGAAAATGAGGTATCTCTGGTAATTGCTTTAGATTGCGGAATTAAGGCGAACGACAAAATAGCTTTAGCAAATGAAAAAGGTATTGATTTTATAATCTGCGACCACCACAATCCTGGTGAAGAGATACCAAAAGCATTGGCAGTATTGGATCCCAAAAGAATTGATTGTCATTATCCATACAAAGATTTATCAGGTTGTGGGGTCGGTTTTAAGTTGTTACAGGCACTAACAATACATCGCAAACTATCATTTAAAGATTTGTACGAATATCTTGATCTGGTTGCAGTTAGTATAGCTTCAGATATTGTTAGTATCACAGGCGAAAACAGGATTCTGGCATTTTATGGTTTAAAACAGCTTAACAATTCGCCCAGAATGGGCTTAAAATCAATTATTCAGACATCGAGTCTTGAAGTTAAGGAAATATCGATTTCTGATGTAGTGTTTAAAATTGGCCCCAGAATTAATGCAGCCGGAAGAATTGAATCTGGTAAAAGTGCCGTAAAATTATTAATTGAAGAGGATAAAGATTTTGCCGCGGAACTGTGCGAGAAAATAAACGTACACAACGAAACCAGGCAACACCTTGATAGAACCATTACCGAAGAAGCCCTTGAAATGATTAATTCAGACGAACGGCTTCAGCAAAAAAGTTCTACAGTACTATTCAATGATAATTGGCATAAAGGCGTAATTGGTATAGTAGCTTCCAGAATTATTGAAAATTATTATAAACCAACGGTAATTCTAACTCAATCGAATGGTTTGGCAACAGGTTCTGCACGCTCTGTTGACGGTTTTGATCTTTACGCTGCAATTGATTATTGTTCGGATTTGCTTGAAAATTTTGGAGGACATAAACATGCGGCAGGCTTAACAATGAAACCAGAAAATATTAAAAAATTCGAAGAAAAATTCGAAGAATTTGTTTCGCAAAATATTACAGAACAGCAACTTATGCCCCAAATTAATATTGATCAAAAAATTTCATTTTCAGATATTACACCCAAATTTTACCGGATTATGAAGCAGTTTGCGCCATTCGGACCTGGCAACATGTCACCCATTTACATGACAGAACAAGTCCAGGATGGAGGGTACAGCCGCATTGTTGGCAAAACTGCCGAACATATCAAACTCGATTTAGTTGATATGGACAATAACCGAAAAGAAGGTATAGGTTTTTTTATGGCCGACTTGTTCGAAATTGTATCAAACAGCTATATGTTTAACATTTGTTATTCCATTGAGGAAAATGAATTTAACGGCAATATAAGCCTGCAATTACGCATCAGGGATATTCAAAAGTGCGAATAGTTCAGAACGACTTACCTTTATTTGATAATCAGGGGATTATTAAAATCTTTCGCAAACTGAAATTGTCGTAGAAGGTCATTAGTAATTGGTTATTAGAAATTAGTTATTGGAATTTTTATGGTTTATTTGTTTAATACTGGAATACACTTTATTAACGAAGAATCAATCCGCCAGCTGGTGGATACCAATTTCCAATTTACCAATTTCCAATATACTAATGACCAGTGTAATCCGCTGGTGAGCCAACATGTGACCATCCTATTCTAACAATTAACTCTTAAATAGCGCCAACCAGATTATGATAAGTCAGGCTTTCTAATTTTAGCCACTATACCTAAGCCACTTCCAAATTTCTTTGTAGGATACCTTTTTTCCATACATTAAGATACCAACCCTGTAAATTTTCCCTGCCAGCCAGGTGGTTCCAATAAAGGTAGCAATAAGCAATACCATCGATAATGCCAATTCCCAACCCGGAACTCCAAAGGGTATCCGTAAAAGCATAATCACAGGCGAAGTAAAAGGTATGATTGAAAACCAAAAAGCTACAGCTCCATTTGGATTTTGAATTACTACCTGTGCCATTACAATCGAGAGTATTAGCGGCACAGTTATAGGCAACATAAATTGCTGCGTATCTGTCTCATTATCAACTGCTCCACCTATAGCTGCAAATAACGAAGCATATAATAAATATCCACCAATAAAAAAGAAAACAAAACTAAACAAAAGCTCACCAATTGGAAGATTAGTGAAAGTACTCATAGCCTCGCTTAAAAAATCATCTCCATTATTAATATTTTGCATTTCCTGAGGCATATTCGTTCCCTGCACCATTTGCTCTGTCATTTCAGGTTTAATATTATCAGCACCTACAAGTGGTAAAACAACTGAAATAATTATCGTTGATAAAATCACCCACAACGCTACCTGGGTTAGGGCAACCATTGCTACTCCAATAATTTTACCCATCATTAACTGAAATGGTTTAACAGATGAAACTAAAATTTCCACCACCCTGTTGGTTTTTTCTTCAAGAACACCACGCATAACCTGGGCACCATAAATAAAAATGAACATGTAAATAATAAGGCCTGTAATAAAACCAATTCCCATAATTACTTCAGTAGAGCTAATTTCTTCGCTTCCATCAGAATTAATTTTTATGGTTTTGATGTTGACATCTGTTTCAATGGCATTGAGTTTATCTTCATCTATTCCAATTTCTTTTAATTTTTCCGAACGTAGTTTGCCTTCAATAGCTCTGCTAATAGACATTTTAGTATTAATATCAGGTTGCACATCGGATAAAAGCTGAACGTTTTTACCATTTGCACTATCCGGCAAGACTAACAAAGCATAATAACCAGATTTACTGAAATTTGATTTTAAAGATTCGACACTATCTAAATTAATATAATTAAATTTAAGTTGTTCCTGCTCTTTAAAAATATCCTTAAAAGTTCCGGTATAATCAGCAACAGCAATTTTCTTTTCATTATCAGGAGCCATGGTTGTAAGAATAACAGGCACTACTATCAATGCGGCCATTAATACGGGGCCAAGAATTGACATGATGATGAATGATTTTTTTCGAACACGGGTAAGGTATTCTCTTTTTATAATAAGGCCAATTTTGCTCATTCTTTTTAGTTTTTTGGATTCAATTCATTAATTTTATGACTACCATTAATATTGTCGCCCTCTACAACACTTATAAAAATATCGTTTACTGAAGGAATAAGTTCATTGATCCCTACAATATTCCCATGTGGTAATAATTCGCTGATTAGCTGATTTGTAGTTGTATTGTTAAGTAATTTAAATCTTCCGATAGTATTCCCATTTTGCTGTTCTATTTTGACAATTTGATAACTGGCTGATAATGTGGCTGAATACTTATCAAATCCACCCTGGAATACAACATCAAATACATTTGATTTATAGGTTTCTTTTATTTGCTGCAATTCTCCATCTAGTATTTTTTTTGATTGATTGATCAGCGCAATATTATCGCACAATTCTTCAACGGAAGCCATATTGTGAGTGGAAAAAATAATAGTAGAACCTTTTTCCTTTAATTCAAGAATCTCTTTTTTCATCAGATTGGTATTTATTGGATCAAATCCGCTAAAAGGTTCATCAAAAATCAGAAGTTCCGGCTCATGCAAAATGGTAATAATAAATTGGATTTTTTGAGCCATCCCTTTCGAAAGTTCCTCCACCTTTTTATTCCACCAATCAGTAATTTCAAATTTTTTGAACCAATATTTCAGCTTTGAAAGCGCCTCACTTCTGCTCAGCCCCTTAAGTTGTGCAAAATACAAAGCTTGTTCCCCAGTCTTCATTTTTTTATACAGACCCCGTTCTTCAGGGAGATAGCCGATACGTGAAATATGGGAGGCCTTCAGCTTTTCCCCCTTTAATATAATCTCACCGGTATCCGGCATTGTTATGTGATTAATAATTCTTATAAGTGTAGTTTTGCCAGCACCATTGGGACCCAGCAAACCAAAAATTTTGCCTTCAGGAATGGATAAGCTCACATTATCGAGAGCCTTATGATTGACAAAACTTTTTGAAACGTTTTTAATTTCTAATAAGTTCATCCTTTATTGTTTAATTTTCACAAAATTAGTCGTTCGTTCTTCATTTTTGTTACAAAAATTGATGGAATTACTTTTCTTTTTTTCAATAGCTCGTTTTAAATAAAAAGCACATACCCAAAACAGATATGTGCTGAATTATCATCGATGAGATTTATTTTATTCAAAAAAATCTTTGACCCTGTTGAAAAAGTTTTTTTCTTCCGAAGGTTTTGGAGCAAAATTATCAGATTCTTTTAATCGCTCAAGGGTCTTTTTTTCCTCCTTTGAAATATTTTTTGGAATGTAGACATTTACTTTCACCAATAAATCACCCCGTCCGTAACCTTGTACATCAGGAATTCCTTTTCCTCTAAGCCTCAATATCTTACCAGCCTCAGTTCCTTCTTCTATTTTAACTTTTACTTTTCCGTTTAATGTTGGAATTTCAACCGGAGCTCCAAGAATTGCATCAGGAACACTTATAAATAAATTGTATAGCAGGTCATTATCATTTCTTATAAGTTCCGGGTGTTTTTCTTCTTCAATTAAGATAAGTAAATCCCCGTTAACTCCTCCACCAGCAGGAGCATTTCCTTTACCTGAAACAGACAATTGCATGCCTTCTGATACTCCGGCAGGTATATTTATTTCAATTACATCATCCTGTTTTACAACGCCATCGCCATAGCAGGTATCGCATTTTTTAGTAATGATTTTTCCTTTACCTCCACATGATGGACATACAGAAGCTGTTTGCATTTGACCAAGTATGGTGTTTGTAACCCTTGTAACCTGTCCATGCCCGTTACAAGTTGAACAGGTTGACATAGATTTGCTATCTGCAGCTCCTGAACCACCGCAAGAATTACAACTAACGTATTTTTTTACTTTAATCTTTTTCTCAACACCATTTGCAATTTCATTCAGATTGAGCTTCACCCTTACCCGTAGATTTGAGCCACGTGCAACTCTCTGACCACCGCCTCTGCGGCTGCCTCCGCCAAAACCTCCAAATCCAAATATATCTCCAAAT
>JARGGF010000414.1 GCA_029210905.1 Bacteroidales bacterium
CAACAAAAAGGTGTATTTACAAATGCCATTACCATGGAAGAACTTACGCACATCATCATGGGAACATTTAAACTTCAGATGTTTAAATGGCGGTTGGCAAACTTTCAATTTGATATAAACAGGAATGGAAATAATATGATACAATCGATTCTAACTTTAATTAAAAATAAAGAGGTATGAAAAAGCGATTATCTTATTTATTTGCTTTTGTGCTGGCTGCCTTTGGTGTGCTTACACTTTTCTTAAGTGCTTCGGTAATATTTGATTTATTTGGGATTAGGGAAAAAGAAGGCAACTATGTTTTATTTGTTGTTTGGGCAAATTTTATCAGTAGCCTACTATATATAGTTGCTGCTTACGGATTTATAAAAAATACAAAAATGACATTCCCTCTTCTAGGCATGTCAGCTATTGTTCTTTTAAGTGCATTGATAGGTTTATTTGTATATATTGGAGCAGGAGGGGTATACGAAACCAAAACAATTGGAGCTATGGGCTTCCGAATAATTATAACCCTTATTTTTGCAGCTCTTGCATATTTTATGATAACAAAAAAAGTACAGAATGGAAACTAAAAAAAATTTCAAAAACAAGTTAGTGAATATTCACACTCGCTTATCGCTTTTCATCATTCTAATTATAATGGTGCAAACTACACCTGTATATACACAGATTTGGACTTTGCAACAATGCATTGACACTGCCATGGTTTACAATAAAAACCTTAGCATAAGCGAAAATAATATGGAACTTGGTAAGCAAAAACACAAGGAAGCCAAGGCTAATCTTATTCCAAAGGTAACTGCAGTGGCCGATTATAAATATTATACCGATTTACCTTATCAGTTGATGCCACAATCGGCTTTTGGCGGGCCCGAAGGACAATTTAAAGAGACCCAGTTTGGTGTGCCCCATAATATCAGTGCCAACTTGCAGGCCAGCATGCCATTGTACAATCCCCAGGTTTATGGCGCGATGAAAACTACCAAAATTGCTTCGGAACTATCTGATTTACAGTACCAAAAAACAGAGGAGCAGGTTTTTTTCGAAATTTCAAATTTATATTATAATGCTCAAATTCTGATTAATCAAGTGGCTTTTATTGATAGCAACCTTGTAAATACTTCAAGGCTTCTCGAAAATATAAAATTGTTGAATGAGCATCAAATGGCCAGGGGTACCGATGTAACAAAAGTACAGTTGCAAATGGAGCAATTAATTTCGCAAAAAGAATTGATTGAAAGTAAGTACCAACAAGTAATCAATGCCATTAAATTTTCAATGGGAATATCTTCCGGGCTGGACTTTCAGATTGTTAACGAAATTCAATATCAGGAAAATGATATTTACGAAAGTAAATTAACCACGTATGTTCAAATGATTGAATTACAAAATCGTTTGCTCTCAAGTGAATTAAGTACCTTAAAACATTCGCACCTCCCGTCTTTATCCTTATATGCAACCTATGGTTCCACTGGTTTCGGATATGATGAAAAGCCCAATGATTTTCTCAAATTTTTCCCAATAGGATTTGTAGGGCTGCAATTGTCTTATCCGCTCTTTAGTGGAACCATTACCAAAAGAAAAATAAACCAGAAAAAGATTGAAATTAAAAACAGCGAATTGCAGTACAATTTAGCAGTTGATCAAAATGCCATGCTGGTTGAAAATGCAAAAAGGCAAAAAACAGTGGCCCGAAATATGGTTGAAAACTCCCTGAAACAAAAAGAGTTGGCCTTATCGGTATACCAACAAACGGTTTTGCAGCAGCGCGAAGGTACCGCAAATTTAACAGAAGTATTACTAGCAGACAACGCATTACGCGATGCACAGCAAAATTACCTTTCGGTGGTCATAGATTATCTGAAAGCCGACTTGGAATTAAAAAAACTTACTGGAAATATTGGTCGATAATAAAATCAAAAAAAAACACATGAAAAGGAAAATTATTTACATCATCATTGCACTGGCTATTATCACTGTAGTTGTAATACGCCTTAAAAGCAATAAGAAAACTACTGAAAATAAAGTATATCATTACAATAAAGAGCAAGCCATTAATGTACAGGTCGATACACTTAAACTTTCCATCCCGGAAAACGAATATTTTTATACAGGCTCTTTTGAGCCTGATAAAGAAAGTAAAATTAGTACTGATGTACAGGGAAAAATCAAGTCAGTATTGGTTGATGTAGGAAGTGTAGTACGAAAAGGGCAAGCATTGATTCAACTGGACAATTCGCTGCTTAAATTGCAATTGCAAGCTGTTGATATTCAGATTGAAGGACTGGAAGCGGATGTAAAACGCTATTTAGTGTTAGCCAAAGCTGATGCCATTCAAGGAGTTCAACTGGAAAAAGCCGAATTGGGGTTAAAATCAGCAAAAATTCAAAAAGCCACCATACAGGAACAAATTAATAAAACCACCATAGCGGCACCTTTTAATGGTATAGTTACAGCCAAATTTACCGAGGTGGGATCTTTTGCTGCCCCCGGTATACCATTACTGCAAATTACAGATATTTCGAATGTGAAATTCACCATTTATGTTCCTGAAAACGATTTGATTCATTTTTCGATGAATCAAAAATATTCAATAAGTGCTGATATTTATCCCGAAACTATTTTACCGGGAAAGGTTATTATGATTGGGAGCAAAGCAAATATGGGCTCCAGTTTCCCTGTCCAGTTTTCGGTTGCCAATACCAATGATTTGAAAATTAAGGCAGGTATGTTTGGAAAAGCCATGGTAAAATCCGGGACTGAAGCAAAACAAATCATTATTCAGGCTTCACTAATTGTAGGCACCAGCATGCAACCTAAGGTTTATCTGGTGAAAAACGGGAAAGCTTACCTACAGGACATTTCCATTTCATCGCGGTTTGGCAATAAAGCAATTATTTCAGATGGTTTATCCGAAGGCGATATTATTATTACCAACGGATTTGTAAATCTTTTCAGTGGAGCTAATGTAATCATCAAATAAAACAATCAGAAATGAATATTACAGAAATTTCAATAAAACGCCCATCGCTCATCATTGTGCTTTTCAGCATATTTACTTTGTTGGGGATAATTGGCTACCAGAATCTTGGTTACGAACTGCTGCCCGATTTTAATCAACCCGTTGTGGTAATTAAAACAATCTATCCGGGCGCAGAACCGGAAGAACTGGAAACTTCGGTTTCGCGAAAAATTGAAGATGCTTTATCAAATCTCGAAGGCGTGGATTATTTGGAGACCAAATCGATGCCCAATGCTTCGGTAATTATTGCCAACCTTAAATACGGCACAAATGTAGATAATGCCATGCAGGATGCGCAGCGCTACATCGATAATATCCGAAAAGACCTTCCTGAAAATATCCAAAGCCCGGTAATGAGCAAGGTTTCGCCCAACGATTTGCCAATTATTTCAATTAGTGCATCAAGCAATTTGCCTGCCACCGAATTTTATCAAAAAATGAAGGATGAATATTTGCCTCAGATTCAACAGTTAAAGGGGGTTGCAGAAATTACCATGCTGGGTGGCGAGGAACGAGAAATACAAGTGAAAGTAAATCAGGAAAAACTGAAACTATACAAAATTTCACTTCTTCAGGTGGTGGAAGCCATTAATCGCTCAGGACTGGATTTGCCGGCAGGTAAAGTGCAAACCGAAAAAGATAATAATTCGGTGAGGTTGACTGGAAAATTTGCCACAATAGAGGATATTATGAATGTGCAGATTGCGATGCCTATCCAGGGCAGCCCGGTATATGTTAAAGATGTAGCTTCTGTTGTGGATGGGGTGAAAGAAATTACCTCAGTGAGCAGGTTTAACGGCTCAAACGGAATTGGATTGCTCCTCAAAAAACAAGGCGATGCCAATGCTGTTGAAGTTTCAAAGCTTGTGCGCAACAAACTTAAAACCATTGAAGAGCAAAATATAAAATCGGAAGTAAAATTTATAATCGCCGACGATTCAACCGATAAAACAATAGCCGCAGTAAATTCTGTGGTGTTTGATTTACTTTTGGCGGTGATTTTGGTTTCTATTGTAATGCTTTTATTTTTAAGAAGTTATGTAAATTCCATCATTGTTTTAATCTCCATTCCAACCTCCCTGATTACGGCATTTGCAGTCATGTGGTTGATGGGCTTTACTTTAAACCTGATGACCTTGCTTGCGATGTCGCTGATTATCGGGATTTTGGTCGATGATGCAACGGTGGTGCTAGAAAATATTCAAAGGCATTTGGATATGGGAAAAGAGAAGCGGGTTGCAGCCATGGATGGACGGATGGAGATTGGATTCTCGGCACTTTCTATAACCCTGGTTGATGTGGTAGTGTTTCTCCCCATTTTATTTTTACAGGTTTTTGTGGCCGATATGTTAAAGCAGTTTTCAATAGTGGTAATTACATCCACCCTAACCAGTTTATTGGTTGGATTTACCTTAACACCCTGGCTTGCCTCACGAATAGGACGAAAAGATGATCTTAAGCCTACTCATTTCTTTAACCGGTTTTTACTTTGGTTCGAACAGCAGTTAAACAAATTTATAACCTGGTATGGAAAACAATTAGAATGGGTACTCAGCCATAAATTAATCTTTACCGCAATTGTGGTTTTTCTGTTGATCATGACAGTTGCCATGATGAAGCAAGGTATCATAGGCAAAGAAATGATGTCGACCGGTGACCAGGGAAAGTTTCGGTTAAACCTGGAGTACGACAAGAACATTTCGGTTCAGCAGAATAACATCAATACACAAAAAATAGAAAATTATATACTTCTGCAGCCCGAAGTAGCAAGCCTTTTTAGCAATGTGGCAGGGCCAAGCTCCGGAATAGGCAGCCTGGGGGTAGGTTCCTCAAACCTGTCGGAATTTACCATACAGTTAAAGCCTGAAGATGAACGGGATATAGCAACTTTGGAATATATGAAAGCACTTCGGGAAAAATTAAAAGCAGAATTTCCGGGAGTGAATTATTCCATGGCATTTATGGGACTGTTGCCAAAATCGGCACCCATTAAAATAAGCCTGAGCGGCATTGATATAGACCTGGTTATGAAAACCGGTAACGAACTAAAATCGGCTATCGAAAATATACCCGGGGCCGATAATGTGCAATTATCGGTTGAAGAAGGAAGCCCTGAATTTAAAGTGATACCCGATAAAGATAAAATGCAGCGCCTGGGCTTAACATCAGCCTATGTGGGCCAAAATTTAAGAACAGCGTTTACCGGAAACGAAGATGCAAAAATGACGGAAAATGGCACTGAAT
>JARGGF010000415.1 GCA_029210905.1 Bacteroidales bacterium
ACTTTTGAAACAGTAATGGAGAAAATCAGATTTGAACTTCAACCTATCTACCACCGACTAATTTCATTCCTCAAATAACCAACAACTCTGAAACATTGTAACTCTGAAACAGTTTATAATCAATGACCTAAAAATCATTGAAACGCTGCAACTGATACCAGAAGCCAGAAACAAGGTACTCGCTACCAAAAACCAGCAACAAAAATTCCCAGGCACTTTCCCTGCCCCAGGAAAAAACACTTTGCTGGCGCAAAACTCATTTTTTCCGTGTTCAGGTAATACCTACATTTGAAGTTATTCAAAAAAAATGGTATTATGCCGATGGATTAGCACGTTAATCACGATTTTCGTGATGTTACATGATAACCAATCGGTGTAAAATAGCCTTACAGTCTACCATTTTGAAACATCCTTACAAACACCAACCGGCACATTAAAATTTTACAACTAAAAATCACTAAATCGGTGGAAGTAAAATTTTAATAAGCCGGCAAGGATTTCGGCGATATACCAGTCCCTTGCGATTTGAAACCCCTTCTCAAGCGGTATTTTTTTTTGCCACTGTTAGCCTGGCCTGATGCGGTGTCGGTTATAGATCCAAATTCTTCATTTCATCACTTCTGGTTTTGATACGTCCGTTCCTGGCCAGACTCCCAACTTGGGTTTATAAGGCATTCGGGTCAGTTGCTCAGCAAAAAAGCCGCCAGCCCAGGTAATAAGTAAAAAATCCCTTTTGATTTTCCCTTATGGTTTTTTTACCCATTGCCTGCCCTTCGGGTTGTTTGGCCGGTCCCTGAGCGGAGTCGAAGGGTAAGCCAAACAAGGCTGTCATCTTTTTTTCGTTCCCTTCCTTCCCCTCATTAAGCAGCTTTCCAGTCATTAAAGCCGCTACCCCTCAATTCATTACGTTGCACCCTCCATATACATTCCGGGATTCCACTCCATTCAATTCGTGGCAGCCACTTTAATTCCTTCGCTGCTTTTTTTCTTGTAGCGGGCCCTGCGCATCGGCCCCGCCCCTCGCAGACAACTCCTTGCCTGATTTCAAACATTCAGGCTCGTTTTTTTAACTCATAAATACCTCAAATGCCTAGTAATATTAGACCAAGAATTCTGCATTGAACCAAAATAATCTATACTTTTATTATACTAATAAGAAATATTCTCAATTTTTGTTATTAAATCCTTCTTCTAGAAAATATAGGATAATCAATATTTGGCTAATAAAATAAATTTGAATATTTTCGGATAGTTCTAATCATTCGTTGAAAAATGAAGCAAAATAATAATCAATTTTGCAATAGTACATATAGTAAGATTTAATCGCATTTGTGGTTATTGTAACTTTGTGCACTATGAAATAGATGCAAGAGCAAAAAAATGCATGGTAAAACCTAAAGATAAAATATAATCAAAGTATATATGACGAGACGAAGCATTATAATCTTTGTTTGGCAAAATCTTAGTTTAGTAAAAATTAATATAGTCGACAAATTATGGCGATAATTTCATTGGTAGGTTCAGTTCAGGCTTTGTTTTACCTATTATTATTTCAGTCAAAACCCAAAAAATCTTTAAGTGATTATCTTTTAATTTTATTCACTTTACTATTAGGTGCTATTTTTTTCGACCAGTATTTAAGAAACACAAACTTTTATCAACTACATCCGGAATATTGGGGTATCACTTATTGTTTTCCCATTATAACTGCACCATTATTGTACTTTTATGTAGTTCTGATTACTCAGCCTGAACAAAAATTCAAATCCTGGTTTTGGTTATTGACAATACCATTCTTTGTTTTTCTTACATATTATCTTGCTAACTACTATTTTTTACCCATTGATAAAAAAACAGCATTTTTCCATTTGGCAACCACCAAACCCTGGGCAATGATTTATGCAGGAGAATTTTTCCTGGTATTGAGTGGTCCGGTTTACTCTGTTTTGGGTCTTTTCAGATTAAAAAGACATATTAAAAATATCGAAGGTAATTTTTCATACACTACAGGAATTGATTTAATCTGGTTGAAAACGATACTCATTGCTATAATCGCTGTGAATGTAATTGGAGTTTTATTAAATGTTCTAAGTGATATCTATCCGCTTTTTACTTATCAAACAAGTGATAATATCATGCATTCATTAAATGTTTTATTAATTTTTTTTATTGGTTATTACGGATTTAAACAGGCATTAATTTATCCTGCGGGTAAAGCGAAACCTGACCAAATGCAAAAGGAACAATTTGCCGAAATACAATTGCTTGGAAATTCTGAAACAACCCCTAAATATACAAAATCAGGACTTCAGAAAAATGAAGTTGATATTTATTATTCTTCTCTCATTCAGCTTATTGATTCGGAGAAGCTTTTTCTCGACAGCAGGCTTTCCATTAAAACTATTGCTGATAAATTGGGAATGAGTGTTAATCATCTTTCGCAGGTGATTAATCAACAATCAGGGAAAAACTTCTTTAAGTTTATTAATGAATATAGAGTTGAGGAAGCAAAAAAATTATTACTCGACCAGTCCAATCAAAAATATACCATTTTAGCGATTGCCTATGATTGTGGATTTAATTCCAAATCATCTTTCAATACCATTTTTAAACAATATACAGGGAAAACACCTTCCGATTTTATAGAAAATTCAAAAAATTAAATCGCTGAATTTTAAGTGTTTGAACGTCCAGTTTTATAGGCATATGTCCGACCTTTCACGCCTGGGCGATGCACGTTGTTGCACTTTGTAGTTTTGAGCAAAAATTTAAAACTCAAAATTATGAAATCACAAAATTCACGTTTGTATTACATCGATTGGTTAAGAATCTTAGCCTTTGGACTTTTATTTTTATTCCATTCCTGGCGTCCTTTCGACCATTACAGTTGGAATATTAAAAATTCCGACCAAAGTATGATTTTCGATTTGCTAACTTTTTTTACTCATGGCTGGCGAATGGATTTGATATTTCTAATTTCTGGAGTGGGTACATGGTTTGCTCTAAATTCTCGCAAATCATCATTCTTTCTCGACAGAATTAAGCGATTAGTTATTCCATTTATATTTGGAATAATTTTCATTATCCCACCACAAAAATTTTACGAAGCAATTTCCTTTTATGGATTTCAGGGTGATTATTTTCAATTCCTAAAAGCATGGCCGGTTTACGCATTCTCTCAAAATTTTGGAGCAAGCGTCCTGTTTTGGTTCGGGCATTTGGGAGCCCATATTTATTATCTTCCCTATCTGTTTACTATGACAGTATTGGTTGTGCCTGCGTATAAGATAATTCAGAATAGAAAATTCAATTTTGAAAAGATTGAAAACATGATTGTTGATCCATGGGGAATTTTTCTATTAACATTACCACTTATAGTTATTCGTTATGGTTTAAAACCAATTTATCCAGGTTATACCGATTGGGCTGATTTCTTCTCATATATGTGCATTTTTATCTATGGATTTATTTTTATGAAAAATCCCAGATTCGTGGAAATCATTAAACAAAGAATGTGGTTGTTTTTAAATATCGGCATTATCAGCAATGTTTTGTTGCTCTATTTTATCAAACAAAACGATGCAAATATGCAATTGTATTTGAAACCGGAATATGGTTTTATTCATTTGTATTTGAGTTTTTTATCTGTACTGATTTCGTTTTGCTGGGTGATGTTTTTTGTTGGTTTGGCTGCAAAAAAACTCAATTTTAACCATAAATTCATTCAACCTGCAAACACTTCTATTTTACCTGTTTACATTCTCCACCAGACTTTGATAGTAGTTTTGGGATATTATATTATTCAATTTAATGCATCCATAATTGTAAAATATCTGCTTATAACCGGAACTGCTATTCCTTCATCGGTACTGGTATATCTAGTAGTGAAAAGATTTCGATTATTGCGATTTATGTTCGGCTTGAAAACAGAAACAAAGAAAAATGCAAATGTGCTTACTGAGAAGAAAAATATATTACTGTCCATTGCACGAGATTAGAAAAAAGAATTAGGACAAAAAAAAATCATTCAATTAAATAAAAGTAGAATTAATCACAAAAAAAACAGGAAAATCATGAAAAACAACAAAACAATTTTAGCTATTGGCTTTTGGTCAGCTTTAGGCACTACATTGTTTGCCTTAATTTACATCGTTCCTCAATTGATTATTGGTATTGATATGCCCGAATCAAAGAACGATTTATTCTGGATTCTTATTCCTTCAATGTTCCTGGCTTTCTCATTTCTGATTATGATGGTTTCAGTACATTATTATGCCTCTGAAGATAAACGCATTTGGAGTCAGATCGGGATGTTATTGGCCGTAGCCTATTTTGTATTTGTAAATATTGTTTATTTTACGATACTTACAGTTACAATGCCACATACTTTGAATGGCGATTCTGCTTCGGTAGAAATGCTGCGTTATGTGCCAAAATCTTTTATGACTGGTATTGATGCATTGGGTTATACATCCATGAGTCTGGCTACCTTATTTGCTGCTCCTGTATTTTTTGGTACAAAGTTAAAAAAATGGATACGGATTTTTTTCATCTCAAACGGAATAATCTCACCCATCATCTTATCTACACAAATCTATCCTTTAATGGCTTATGCCGGAGCCACCTGGATTTTAACCATGCCACTTTCATCTATTTTGTTTATGATATTGTGCTATCGTGAAATGAAATCTTTATAGATTAATTTCTCTCTGACAAACAAAATGGGCAATGTGCTTTAAAAATTTACTTTTAACAATTCAAAAAGAGACAGTATGATTACAATAGGAATAATTTTAATACTTCTGATATTCTATATTTTCATTATCAGACCTTGGCACCTAAAATGGGGAGCAACAGTTGGGGAAGTTAAACTTGGTCTTCCGGGCGATGAAATTGTCAAAAAACCTGATTTCAATGCAACTAGAAGCATTTCAATTTCAGCTCCGCCGGAAGAAATCTGGAAATGGATTATTCAAATAGGTAGCAGACGAGCAGGATGGTATAGTATTGATTGGATGGACAATGCTGGCATTAAAAGTTCTTATGAGATCTTACCTGAGTTTCAAAGAATTGAAATCGGGCAATTCATACCTTTTACACCCGACCAGAAAAATGGTTTATGGGTAAAGGAATTTAAAGAATTTGAATACATATTATGGTCAGACCAAGAGAATAAAGGTTCCTGGCTATGGTATCTCTATTCTAATGAAGACAACAAGACTAGACTTATTACACGTTTAAGAACAAAATATGTCTGGAAAGGTATCTG
>JARGGF010000416.1:0-1537 GCA_029210905.1 Bacteroidales bacterium
CACTGTTGATAAACCCAAAAGTTTTTTCAACTTGTGGGATTTCGCCAATTTTTGTGTGTTTATAGGCCGGCATGGCAAATTGGTTGGTAGTTGTTCTTTTAAACATTGGGCATGCAGCTCCTTTAGGGTAAGTTTTGTCTGGCTGAATATCTACCCAGGAGCGAGTGCGGTGACTGTCATCTGTGTGCGAATTCATTACTGAACCATCTACGCTTGCTTTTTTACCAACAGTAATTGCTGTGCAGCCATCAGGTATATTATTTACCCAGTCACTTTTATCTATCTGTGCATTTACTTGAAAATAAAAAAATGAAATGAGTAATCCTGTTAAAATTGGATTTATTGTTTTTTTCTTCATATGTTTAGGTATTACAATGTTATTATATTGATAACTAAAGTGTTAAGCTTAATCTTTCTCCCAGTAGCTTTCAGCCCGACAGATGATTGAGCCATCATCAATCCTGACTATTTCATGTTGATAATCATTCGAATTACTTTTATTAGCAGTAAGGATTTTAAGATCCTGATTGATCAGAGCTTCAGATAAATAATTAATTTCAAAAGATTTAATATGAAACCTGCTTCTATATTCAAAAGCAAAGGTATCCAGAATAATTCTCAAATATTGTATGTTATTTACATGTCTTACAACATCCAAATCACTGTATTTTACTTTGTAATGTGCCTCATTATCAATATTTTTGGGGCCGTTTAGCTTTGTAAGCTCTTGATCAACTGCAAGTTTATCAGGGTACATTTGAATATTCATAGGGAAATTGTCTACCAGCCGAGGGCGCTTATGTGTGGCGTCAAGGAGCATCCATCCTGTGGTTGCAGCAATTATGACATCACCATTTTTCGATTTTATTTCAAAATCCCTTCTTGAAAAAAACTTTTCCCGATTAACTACCCATGTATTTAGTTCAAGCTCATCACCCCAGACAGGGTAACTATGTATAATTATTTTTAATCTTGTAAGCACCCAAATTAAACCTGATTCGGACATCTGGAGGTATCCAAACCCATTTCTGTTTGCATGGTTACCTGCAGATTCTTGTAAATAACCAGCAATACTTGTCAAGGTTAATCTTCCAAGCATGTCCATTTGATAAGATCGGACTTTATAATTATCTACACCTATGTTTATTTTATCCATTTTAATGATTCAGCTATTAAAATTGAAGGTAAAAATAGTTGATTTAAGGCTAGTAGAAAAATCAGATAAAAATTTTTATAAAAAAAACAGATTTTGAGGGTAACATTTTAGGTGCTATGGTAATTAATAAGTATAAAACAAAACTATATTAATCACTAGACGTAAAATGCAAATCATACTTTATTAATTACTAATTACTTATAGTTTTATGTCGGATTTTTTAATTAATTCATCAGTGGATGATGTTCCTGAAATGCTAAAAAATAAGGATGCAGCATACAATAGATTTCGTAAGTTCTCAAAAGATACCAATCGCGAAGGGCGGACCCTGGCCTCTTCAGGTGAAATTAGATTTTCGGCTACTAAATCTTTGGCAGCCAG
>JARGGF010000416.1:1547-5267 GCA_029210905.1 Bacteroidales bacterium
GCGTGATGCTTTTAAAGCTGAAAATAAGGTTTTTGCCACATCTTTAATGGTTCCGTCAGAACTGGCATGGGCAACAGGATATGTGCCGCTTAATCTTGAAATGTATTCAAGTTTGCTTGCTTCACATTCCGGTATTTTGGGTTTGGCAGATAAAGGAAGTTTAACAACTCCACGCTGTAGTTTTTTAAACGCCTTAATTGGAGCGCAAAAGGAAGGAATAGTTCCTCCTCCTGAAATTGTGGTTAGCTCAACAGCTTATTGCGAGGGAGTAAGTTATATTCTTGAAGAAGTGGGTAGCTTTTTTGGAGCAGATCATCAGCATATTGATTTGCCTCAATATCTCAGTCATATGACCATAGAAGCTACTGCTGAGAATTTAGAGGATATTTTTACAAAGGCCTACCAAAAGAATGGATTAACTAAAAATGAAGCTGAATCAAATTTGAGGAGCGTGATGTACAACTCATATTTGGCACACAAGCTCTATCTGGAAATTTGGGAGCTTCGAAAAAAATACAATCCGTTAAATTTAGGTTTAGAACCATTGCATTGGCATGGACAGTTTATGCCGATGTGGGGTGATGATAAATTACCTGAAATTCTAGGACGTTTAAAAGCGGAGCTAATACAATATATTAATACAGATCCGGACATTAACAAAGGTCTGCCGATAGCAATTTACAGTTTAATTCCTTATGGGCGGACGGAAGTATGGGATAAATTAAATGATTACAATGCTTTTACAACTTTTGAGGGAGTAAACTATATTGGAGATTATCAGGTTCCTGATTTAAATCATTATTCAAAAATGAGCATAGAGGATATTTTTTTCAATATGGCTCTAAATCTGATGAATACGCCAATGCGCGGTGGCGATGTTGTTCGCAAGACTGATGGCCTGGTAAGTGAGATGCATCAATTGGGCTCAAAAGGCTTAATTATTTTCTCTCAGGAGCACTGTCAGATGCTTGTTCCCCGAATTCAGGAAGCAGAAAATGCTGCTACCAGATATAATATAAAAGCAGTGTCCTTAGGGGGCGATTGTATTTTGGGTATGCCCAAAGGTCCAACCAGTCTTAGGTTAGACACCTTTTTGTCAAATCTGGGTACAAAAAAAGTAGTAGATTCTGCTGGATTACATACTGAAAGTGTTAAAATCAAATTCAATGATAAAAAAGAAGGACTCCGTTTGGGAGTAGATTTTGGGAATGGATTCAGTAAATTCCTTATTCTTGATAAAAATGGGGACATTGTAAAAAAAGGATTATTCAGTTCAGGCATTGATTATCCATCAATACTTAAAGAAATTAAATCCTTAATTCCATTAGGTAGTCAATTTCACCTGGCAGTTTCTGGTGTAGGGAGTGAAAATCCTAAATTTCGCGACATGGCTACGCTGCAGACAACTGAGATTAATGCTTTAATAAAGGCCTCCAAAACAATATTTTCTGATAAAAAAGATTTTATTGTAGTTGATATCGGTACACAAGATGTAAAAGTTCTGAAATTTGTAGATGAAGAATCTGGTGTTTGGGTTAATACCAATAAAAGTTGTGGCGCTGGCACAGGGATGGTATTGGTTCAAATCCTTGACAGGTGGCAACACACCATGCCTGAAATGACCTTTGATAAACTTGATGAAATGGCCATGCAGGCAGAAAAAAGTGAACTGGTAAATACAACTTGTGGCATTTTTGCAGTTACCAATGTGGTGTCTGCTCTTATCCAGGCTGATGATAACCGAAGAAATGAAATATTAAAAGGAGTTTATGAATATATTGCTGCACAAGCTATTCGGTTGTTGCCATCAGCTGATCGCGTAGGAAAAGAAATTTTTCTGACCGGAGGTGTAGCCCGACACAAAACTTTACGCAAAATCTTTAAAGAGAGAGGATTTATACTGTTAGAGCTCCCATCAAAATTGCATTCGCAGTTTTTGGTAGCCTATGGTACCGCACTTTCCCTGTAGTTGTTCCTACCGGAAGGCCAGGCAATCCCGCCATGGTCCTTCCGGTTATTTTTTCCGTTAATCAGCTAAAATATAAAATTATGAGTGAAACAGCCATTTTTTCTGCAATTCTATTTTTTGTCATTCTTCCTGTAGGTTTATTTCTTTTCTATTTGCTATTTAAAAGAACTATTACTCTTATAATTAGCTTTTCGGTTGGAATTAATGTTGCATTTATTGCCTTTTTGGCATATTTTATTGGAGAACATGGTTTAGTGCATCTTTCATGGACTGCACCATTAGCCATTTTGTCTTTGGTATTGTCTTTTTCGTATATCAATTGGAAACTGAGCCGGCCAATTAAGGATTTAACAGGAAACATAAGATCAATAGCTGCAGGTGAACTTAATATTAATATTAACAGGAAATATTTTGATTTCTCAAATGAATTAGGAACAATTTCTAATTCATTAAACGAAATGGCCGGGGTATTGAGTAGAATAGTTGGTGATGTGCAAACGGCTGCTTCAATGTTGTCTACAGTAAGCAACGAACTTAGTAGAAGTGCACAGACCATGTCGCATTTGTCGTCAGAACAGGCAGCCGCCTTTGAACAAGTTGCTGCAGCTGTGGAACAAATTGTTTCGAAATCGACTACAAGTAATCAAAATGCACAAAAAGCTACCGAGGTAGTTAATGAATCGGTTGATAAGATAGTTACTAACAACGAAAATGTCCAGAGTACTGTACGGTCATTAAATAATATTGCCGAAAAAATTAATGTAATTAACGAAATCGCTTCTCAAACAAATATGCTTTCTCTGAATGCAGCTATAGAAGCTGCACGTGCAGGTATTGCTGGCAAAGGATTTAGCGTAGTTGCAAATGAAGTTGGCAAACTTGCTGAAAAAAGTAAATTATCTGCCTCTGAAATAAGTCAAATTTCTATGGAAAGTTCTACCCTTGCCAATGAAACAGGCAAAATATCTGAAGGCGTAATTCCGGAAATAAGAAAAACGGCCAGCATCATTAAAGAAATAGCATTAGATAGTAAAGAACAGCAAGTCAGTGCTACGCAAATCAGTGCTACCCTTAGTCAATTAAACTCATCGGTACATAGCCTCTCAAGTTCTTCAGAAGAAACAGCTGCCAGTGCAGAGGAACTATCCGGGCAGGCAGCTCAGCTTAAAGATTTGGTTTCTTTTTTTAAATTATCATAGAAAAAAGTAAACTGTTAATATTTAGTTAGTTAAATGATTTACCTATTCTGAAGTTTTGAATAACTATCTTATTTTCTTGCGTTGGAGGAGGACCAACCCTATATAATTTTATAGTTTTTTCTGTAACCGCAGATGCGCTAAAAAAGCCCAATGCTCCATTTGAGATATTTGTAGGAACATTAGAGGGAGGCCCGCTAAAACCTCCACCACTGTAATCAGTTTCGAGTAAAATAGCAAGGTAATATTCATACTTTTCTTTGCTTATAGATAACATTTGCAGGCGTACGTCAACTTCATCGTTGACAATTTTATGGTCAGGAATAGTATAAACTGTCCAATTTGCAATGTATGAGCCATTTACCAACTCATCAGTAACAAAAGATTTTAACCTGACGGTATCAGAGACATTTTCATTATCAAGATAAATTTCCCATTGGTAATAATTGCCTGGTTCAGGAGATTCCTGTGCAAACATTTTAATATTATAATAGTAATCTTCATCGAATGGGATGTCTGATTTACTGAATTCGTAACTAATTGAATCAAGTGGTG
>JARGGF010000417.1 GCA_029210905.1 Bacteroidales bacterium
CTTCATTTACCATTTCTGAAAGCTTTTGAAAAAGAATCTGCTGTATAGCCACAGTTATTAGTGACAAAGGAACGGAGAGTAATAATCTTGCCAAATCGTAATTGCCGGTAATTGAAGTACCAAAAAAATAGCTTATTAAAAAAACCGGCAAAAACACGGTATTTAAATCCTGGGCAAGTGCAGTCCATAGATTGTATTTCGGAAAATCTTTAAATTCGTTTAATGTTTCTTTAAATTTAATGGATTCTTTTCTATAGGCATATAAATCTTTCCTGATCAAAAATAATCCGTATAAAAAATTTATCAGGTGACCAATGATGTCGCCGAGGAATAATCCAGATTTTTTTGTGAAATTAAGTAGGTACTGGAACAAACCTTCTGTAAGGCGCCTTATCACTTTGCTACCACCAATTTGTAAATAGGCTTTTTTTCTAGTTAAATAAAACTCAAAAACCCGGAAAATAGAAAAAAGCAGCCCAGATATTGGGATTAAATAAAAAAATCCAACATTTTGTTTTGCAACATTAAAAACCTTTGCCAGGCTACCTGGGAAAGTTAAAATAATTACAAAAATAAGCAGGTTAATGGTAACAGCAAAAAAAATGGCAATAACTAATAAGCGGTAGGCTTTAATATTTTCTTTAGGCAAAAGAATAGCCCTTTCGTACCTTAATGTTGAAACTACCGTTATGATACTAACAATACTGGTAAATATGGCATAGTGTCCAAAATCTTCCTGAGTGTATATTCGCCTTAAAATAAACTGAAAGGCAAAAGCAATCAATTGAGCCAAGCCAATTCCAAAGACATACTGTATGGTGTTTTTAGAGAAACTATTGTTTAATATATTGTTAATTTTGATCAATCCTTTGTAAACTTTTAATAATTATTTCCCTAATACTTCTTTTACTGAGTTTTTGACTATCTCAATTATATATTCTATTTGATAATCAGTAAGGTCAAAATAAACTGGAAGTGATATTTCAGCAGCATAATTAGCATAAGCATTTGGATAATCCGATACTTTATAACCAAGTTGTTTATAGTAGGAGAACATAGGTACTGGCTGGAAATGAACATTAACACTAACACCCTGGTTCAAAATATTTTTTATAAGTTCGTCACGTCTTTTTTCATCAATGCCTTTTACACGCAATGCATAGATATGGTATGATGATTCTTTTTGTTCATTTTTATATATTGGCAGCAATGCCCAATTGCAATCTTTAAATCCTTCACTATAAGCCTCAAAAACATTTTTTCTCTTTGCCAAAGTTTCATCGTATCTTTCTATTTCAACAAGACCTATTGAAGCTAATACATCAGGCATGTTTTTTTTATAGCCCGGCATAATTACATCATATTTCCAATTGTTTTCTATTATTTTTTTTTGCGCATCAATAGTTTGTCCATGCAATGAATTAATTGAAAAATAATTATAAATTGCTTCGTTATCGAAGGGAGCAGGTAGTCCAAATGAAATTGCACCTCCTTCAGCTGTGGTTATATTTTTTACAGCATGAAATGAAAATACATTAAAATCGGCAACCGTACCTAATTTTTGATTATTATAAATCGATCCAATAGAATGTGCAGAATCCGACAGCACCAGAATTCGACCCAATTGCTGTTGTATGTCATTTGATGATGAAAAATAACTCAATATTTCGTTTTCATTAACAAGCTGATTAATTTGGTCATAATCACAGGGGTATCCACCAAAATCAACTGGTATTATAACTTTAGTTTTGTCGGTTATCGCTTTTCGGATTGCATCAACCGAAATATTAAAATCATCAATATTTACATCTACAAAAACTGGTTTTGCACCCTGGTGTATAACAACGTTTGCAGTAGCACTATAGGTGTATGCTGGCAGAATTACTTCATCTCCTTCTTTAACACCAAACCACTTAAGCGCCAGCTCTAATCCGGCAGTGGCTGAATTTATACATAATACTTTCGGCGATTTTATATAATCTGCAATTTTTTTTTCAAATAATTTAGTTTTTGCACCTGTAGTTATCCAACCTGACTTTAATGTCTCTGATACGGCATCTATAATTTTTTGATCAATTCGTGGTGGGGCAAATGAAATTCTTTTTTTAGTTAAAACTTTATTAAGGCAAGTTTCTATTTTTACATAGTCCTCTTCACTTAAATTGGTTCCAGATGGCAGGCAAAGTCCTTTTTCAAATAATTGTTCCGATGTACCATCAACGTAGGAGGGAAATTCCTCAAAAACAGGCTGGAGGTGCATCGGTTTCCATAAAGGCCGGCTTTCAATATTGTTTTGTTCTAGTGCCAATCTAACTAATTCTCTGTTTGTATTTGCTTGTCGAGGATCAATAAGAATGGTGTTAAGCCAATAGTTAGAATAATATTCATCATTTGGTTCAGTTAATAAACTTATTCCGGCATAATTCTTTAAAAACTCATTGTACCTATCATGCATTTCTCTTTTTTTCTCAACTCTATTGTTAAGAACTTCCATTTGTCCACGCCCAATTCCAGCAACAATATTACTCATACGGTAATTATAACCAATTTGTGAGTGCTGGTAATGGGGGGCATCATCTCTGGCCTGTGTAGCAAGAAACCTTGCATTAATTATGGCCTCGTTATCAAAAGAAACTAAAGCACCGCCACCTGATGTAGTGATTATTTTATTTCCGTTAAAAGACAATATTCCAAATTTGCCAAAAGTGCCAAGATGTTGGTTTTTATATTTGCTTCCCAGTGCTTCTGCAGCATCTTCAATAAGGGGAATTTCATATTTATTTGCAATACTGACAATTTCATCCAAATTTGCAGGCATACCATAAAGGTGCACAAATACTATGACTTTTGGTTTTTTCCCCTTATTTAACCTGTCTAAAATGGCTTTTTCCAATAGCTGTGGACTCATGTTCCAGGTATCTTTTTCCGAATCGATAAAAATTGGAATAGCGCCCTGGTATCTGATTGGATTGGCTGTAGCAGAAAAGGTAAAACTTGAACAGATAACTTCATCACCTGCTTCAATTTTAAGCAATATTAATGCTAAATGTATTGCAGCAGTTCCTGAGATTAGGGCAGCTGCATTTGAAACAGACAAATAACCTGCAATTGTTTTTTCAAATTCATCTACATTTTTACCTAAGGGGGCTATCCAATTGCTGTCAAATGCTTCTTGAATATATTTTAGTTCAGTCCCGCCCATATGGGGCGATGATAGCCATATTTTCTCGTTCATAATAAATCAATATATTTTTAATTTGGGATGCTAAAGTACACTCTTTTCAGCTTTTTCAATGTTAAATTTTTCTTTTTTTGCAATAAGGTGCTGCAAATAAGGTAACATTATAAAAGCTACGAAAAGTGGCAGTTCAAAAATGGAATCACTACTGGCCATAATAAAGCCAAGTGTTAAAAAATATGAAAGTAATAGCACGTACTGTTTATATTTTATGTACAAATAAACTGTTTTTCCGAGAACAAAAAGTAAGACTAAAAGTCCTATAATTCCTGAATATAAAAGGGTGGAAAGAAAGATATTATGTGGATAATCAAAATCCTGTTTCTGTATATTAAATTTATCTTTAAAACGGAAAAGATAATCAAATCCACCTCCAAATATCTTTCTAGTTATTGAATATTCCTTATAAAGTTCCAGGGCATATTCCCACCTGTCCACCCTGTCTGAAAGTAACCTGTTTTTATTTTGATTCACCGTTTTTGATGCTCTTGCCTTATTCTGCATTTCATGAAATAGCATATTTAATCCGCTTGTATCTATATTGTCCACTAATTGTTTTTCTATTACCTCATTTTTATTAGGAACAAGCCCAACAAGCTGAATCTGTTTCCAAAGTACTAGCTGCGAGGTACTGTCTTTATCCACTTCTGCACTTATTCTTATAGTATCGTTTTTTTCAGCAAAAAAGAGCAAGTTGATATTTTGCCAGGTATTATCTGATTTAGAGTTAATTGATTGATCAAGATAGTTATCTTTAGTAATGTTATACATTGAAATTCGTCTAACTGATGCGCTAGTATAAGAAAAAACTTTTGCTGAAAATTCATAATATTGGGTTCTTGGAATAATTATTTCCTGATATGCTTTCTGTTTTAAGCTATCTGAATAAGAAATAAAAATATTTTCAGTATTAAAAGAACAAGTATCAAAAAAGTCAAAATTATTTTGCCATTTGGTTTTAGGAATTTTAATATCAAATGATTTTGATATTAATTTTTCTAGTTCCGGAAGTTTTAATTTGTTTAGGGTCTCTAGTTGTTCTGGCTTTTCAATTGATATATTTTTACCACGTGAGATAGTTATATTATTTATAAAAAGTCTACCTTTTTCAAATATATTTTTGCCTCCACAAGAAATTACTAACTGTATTCTGGTATTTCCTAATTCAGGAACATATAACTTGATATGGTGCCATTTCCCATCATATAACGAATCGTTAAAATTTAACCTTTCTTTTTTATCGTCCCATCTAATTTCAACTCCCTGATATTTAGTCCATTGTCCAATTTTAATATTCATGGAGATTTTAATCGGTTGTATTAAAGAGTCCAAATAAAAGAACTGATAAATACAAGCACGTGGATTAAAGCCTGTAATTTCTAGTATTGGTTTATGCTGTACTAGGTGTAATTTACTCTGTTGAACAAGCCAATTTCTGTATTCTAGATTTGATTCTAATCCTCTAATTTGCGAGTCCCCTATTATTAGGTCTTTTGGAATAGAATATTTTTGTTTATCCTGCTTATAATCAGTACCCCATACTAGATTATAAGTATCAGTGATCTCACTATTGCTAACAATAATTGTTCGATAATCGTTAATATAATAACTGATTTTCTGTTTAATAAGAAAATTTATATTAGCTGAATGCCTGAATTGAAAGAAACAAAATAAGAAGGTAATTGTAAAAGCTATAATCAAAATTAAATAATTAACTATTTGACAGTGGGACTTCTTTTTTAATAAATGATAAGTAGTCTGTAGTAATAAACAAAAATGAATGATTACTAAAACTATAATTGCTCTTCGCGAAGAAGTGAAAAAAATAACAACTGAATAAAGCAAAAGTAAGAAGCTGGTTAGATAGGAATTTTTCCATTCCTTTCGATATATCTTATGTAAAACCAATAAAAATGCAATAAGCATACTAAGTGCAAAAAAATTATGGTCGCCCTTAAGAGAAGTTCCAACAGGATAATCCGGATTAAGTAAAAAGGAAAACTGAATGCTTTCAAACTCA
>JARGGF010000418.1 GCA_029210905.1 Bacteroidales bacterium
AGAGGTTTCAGTGGTTCTGCCAATTTCTCTCCTGTTCATGTAGGTGAATTCTTTGTAAATGATGTATTCTTTAAAGTCCAGTTGTTTGCATTGAGGCCAGAAAAGCTTGAATAAACCATTTTCTGCAATAGAGGAGGTTTTTAAATAATGATCTCGGTTAACGATTAGTTTCCAGCTGTTACTTAGTAAAAAGCCTTCATACCCTAGCTGATCAGCAAGGCTGCCCGTTCCTGAGCCCGTAAAAAGCTCCACAGTTAGTTCATAAACCCCATCATCAAGATATAGGTATTGTAGGGTGAAAGTATTTTCAATTGCCTGGACATCTTTATATTCTTCTCCATTGATTAAAAACCTGGCGGCCTTTATCTCCTGGTTACTACTTTGAAAGGTAAAGGTAGTGTGGTCAAAATAGATATAAATGGTATCGTTATAGGAATTTAAATTGATAGTTTGTATTTCAGGGGGAGCTGGATTATCAGTTACATCGAGGTAATAAAAATCCTTAGGTTCATATACGCATGAATAAAGCAGGCACGATAACATGATACCCAGCAATAGGAAACTTTGATTTTTTGTATACATAACAGATTCTTTAAGCTATTAATGATGTAAAGATACATTAACCTTATGGTGAACTTCCTGGTTACATAGCCCAAATATAACAATTCTAACGGAGACTATCATAATTCCACATTTATTATTCAAAATAAACCCACTAAACTACGTATTTGCAAACCGCTGCAAGCCAGACCGGCAAACCAAAGCTTACAAAAAAGTTATTTTTTGCCAATGCAATCTAAAAATATTTTATATATCGGATTGCAATATATATATTTGCAATATATTTGAAACAAATATAAACTACCTATGATTGCAAAAGAACTATTTAAAGGTACCATAAGGACAATTGTCTTGCAGCTCCTGGCTAAACATCATAAAATGTATGGTTACGAAATAATGCAAACCATTGAGAAGAAATCAGATGGAAAAATTAAACTTACATTTGGAAGCCTTTATCCAATTCTGCACAAGTTGGAATCAGAAGGTTTAATATATTCAGAAACTGAAAACATCGGAAAAAGGGTCAGGAAATACTATATCCTCACTCAAAAAGGCGTGAAGGAAAAAGACAGCAAAGTTCTTGAAATTAAAGAGTTTATTAATACCTTAAACCAATTGCTTGATAGTGGAGGGCTAATTCATGCATAATTTAAACGATTCGCAAATTGACATCATAAGTAAAAAAATTAACGAGCAATGTTTGAAATCTTTTGCTTTTTCAGATGAGCTGCTAGACCATGTTTGTTGCCGAGTAGAGCAATTAATGGAAAATGGAAGTTCGTTTGAAAGTGCACTCAAACAAACCTCACACCTTTACCAGGGAAATGAAATAAAAAAAATCAAAAAAAATTTTAAAATTATTTTCAACTACAGTGGATACATCAATTCATTTTTTATCTATGCGAGCCTTTTATTTTATCTGGGTAGTTGGATATTTCATTGGGGGCAAACTGATTGGATAGGCCTGGTGGCATATATTTTGATTTCCGTTTTGCTTTTCCGTTACACCTTACTTTTTTACTCCGATAACAACCTTAAATTCAAAAAACCATTAGTAATTCTTTCTACAATTGGATTTATACTCTTTTTCGTAGGCTACCTAAAAAGATTTCTATGGTTAAATTATGGCTTTATTGGGCAGAATGTGATGCCTTTAATGTTATTTTCATGGTTAACTATTTCAATTGCCGGACTTATTTACCTAAAAGCATTGTTTCCTGAAAAACGTAACAGATTGCTTTATTTAATAGGAATAATGCAGGTTGTTTTGGCCTGCCTGAGCCTTTCTACGTTTATATTTCCGTCTACCATGCATTACATTCCAATATATGCAACCCTTATTATATTTATAAATATATTGAGTTTCCTTATTTTATTTGTGATAAAAGCGAAGGGAAAAAGTTTCTTGAAGCTTATTATAGTTAGTTCAAGTTTTATGGTTTTTTTATATACACCAAATAAAGCGATAACCAGCGGAAATAATTATAAAGTTCAATTTGAAGTAGAAGCAAAAGAAGATGTTCAATATTCTAAGCTTTACCTTTACCTGAACTATTATAAATATGGGAAAGAGACTCTGGTACTTTATAAAAAAACGGATTCACTTTATAGTTCCGGGGTTATAAAATTTTCCGGAGGTAATTTAACCATGTCTTATACAGTTTTAAAAGATTCGTTAAACCTCTATGATGTACTTCATAATTCTAAGATTGAAAAAAAGGAATTAAAGCTTAATCAGGCAGATACTCTTTTTTCTCTAACATATAACTCAAATTTTAATCCATGAGAATCATTATTTACATTTCAGGAATTTTAGGAGGATTATTACTAATGATTGGTTTAATAGGTACGATTAACGATTTTAATTATAATGCTGTGTTTTTAATTTCTGGCTTAGCATTGATAGTGCCAATATGTATTCCGTTAATGATAGTTGACAGGTATAGATATAATAAGAAAATAGACCATATTATAAAAACACATAAAGATAAACCCTCAAAAACTAAAAGTATATCCCCTGTCAAATCAAAAGTCAAAGGATGGGGAATGAATAATTCGCCGTTCAGAGAACGTAAATCTGGATTGACATGGGGTGGAGGAAATATTAAGGGAGCCAATGCCTCAAGAGGAACAAGAAAATCATTTTTAAAATAGGTCCTTGCCATGAAAACAACTAAATTATTTACCCTGTTCATTCTAATTTCAACAATCTGTTTTAGTCAGGGAAAACGCAAATTATTGGACAGTCTTTTTTGTGCACTGAATCAATGTGGACAATTTTATGGAAACATTCTAATTGCAGAACAAAATAAAATTGTATTTTCAGAATCTTATGGATATGCAGATAGAGAGAGAAAGGTTTTACTAAACGAACAGACACTGTTCAATGTTGGTTCTGTTAGTAAGGCGTTTACGGCTATTGCAATACTGCAACTTGCTGAAAAAGAGAAATTAAAACTATCGGATAAGGTTTTAAAATATTTACCTGATTTCCCATATCCTGAAATAACCATTCATCATCTTCTCATTCACGCAGGTGGGCTTCCAAATGATTACGACCTGATAAAAAATGGTAACTGGGACAACTCAAAAATAGCTACTAATAGAGATGTGTTGTCAACTTTAAATGAGCAGAAACCAGAATTGCAATTTACGCCTGGAGAAAAGAGTGAATATAGTAATTTGGGCTACATGCTATTAGCTGAAATTGTAAAAACATCATCGAAAACCGATTTCAAAGAATACTTGCAAAACAACATATTTCGTCCTGCAAACATGACCAAAACAAATATTTACAATTCCGAAGAAATTAAACAAGTCGAAAATGTTGCAAAAGGATATGTATTATATCCGTTTACAGGTAAGTATGAAGAGGCTATTAAAATTCCTGAATTTATCTCAAATTCTACCATGAGTGGGTTTCAAGGTGATGGAAATGTCTATTCATCAACTATAGACCTCTTTAATTTTTATAAAGCTCTGTCAAATAATACCCTGATAGCAGAAGAATCACTAAAAGTTGCATTCCAAAAACATATTCCTGCTAAAATGGAGGGAACACCAGATTTTGGTAATAGTTATGGTTATGGCTGGACGATTATAAATGCACCAGTGCAAGTAGTACAGAGAGGAGGTGAATTGCCGGGATATGTTTCAAATACTATTTGGAATATATCTGATGAGCGATTAATCATTTATCTAAGTAATGATTATTTGTCCTATCCTTCTTATCAAAATCAAATACCAATGGCAATAGGAAAGATATTTTACCAGAACATGGTGCAAATTCCTAAGATGATGGCAAGTGTTGAATTGACTAAAATGGTGATAACGAGTTCAAAAGAAACGCTGACTGTAAAAATTGATGAAATAAAAAACAATCCTGATTTATATCAGATTGATTTACAAGGATTGAAGTTCTTAGTAATGAAATTGGAACAAATAGGTAACAAAGAAAAAGCAGAATTGATTAAAAGTAGCTTTAAACCAGATTAAATCTTTCAGTATTTATACAGTATGGAGAAATCTATAACATGGGAAAAGAATTCACAATTCCAATAATCATTAGATAATTTAGTAAAGTGTTACATTGCCAACCATATTTGTTACCACAATGGCAAGCCCTGTGAGCAAGACTCAAACCAAAGCTATTCAAAAAGCTTAAAAAGAAAGCCCAGGTAACAACTTTAAGGGCAGATTGGGATTTCCCTGCCCACAAAAAACAAAATAAATTCGTGCCTCTCAAAAACAAAAAGCACAAACTTCTTGAACTTCTGGCATATAGCACGTATATTGCATCATTAAAAAAATATTACAACGTAATGCTATAAGGTTGATAAACCTACATTTCACTTTAGCCGGATGTTGGGTGTCATTATAAGCAGCAGTGCACATATATAGAAATATGATAAGAAATTGGATTTTAATATTTGGATTATTGTTATTAATTGGTTGCGAAAATGATGTTCCAGATTTCGAAAGGACTATCATAGATATAAATGGACAAAGATTTGAGATATTATCTACTCAAGCAATATTTGAGAATTATCTAAAAGAATGTGACAATTATAAGGATTTTAAAAAAGCATCAAAGAAACTCATATTTAAACCGATTGAGAAAGAGATTCTTAATGGTGCGGAAGCATCTTTTATGATTAACTCGATTAAGATTCCATACGAGCCGACTGATAATTTAAAAAAGCAAGTTGATAATCTTAAATCAAACGAATCAATTAAACTAATAGAAAAGGCACTGTATTCAATAACTGATTCAATACCTGGGCCCAACACAAAGATTATTTTATTACCAACAAGCTCTTTAATTCAAGAGTATCTTGATAAGTATAATTTGCCTGGATATGGAGTTGCAATTGGAAGTGGCAAGATTATAATTGCACTTAATCAAACTGCGGACAATTGGAAAGATTTTTTATCATTTGGGTTAGCTCATGAATATCATCATAGTACTTGGATTTCAAGAAACTGGATTACTTCGGATTTCACATTATTAGAATATTTGGTTTTTGAGGGTAGAGCTGATTCGTTTGCCAAGAGTATCAATGATAGCGTTGAAGTTCACTCCACAAAGTATATTACAAAAGAGCAAGAAAATTTTGTTTGGAATTTGGTTAAGCCTGATTTGGACAAAAAGGGAACTGAGAGACTTACAAATGTTATGTATGGTA
>JARGGF010000419.1 GCA_029210905.1 Bacteroidales bacterium
AGTTTAACAAAAGCTGCACCCAGAATAAAATCTATATAATTATATAATATCAATAATAAAACGAAATTCTTATAATATAAATATCAAAACTGTTTTTTTCAAAACCTTCGGCGTTGGTATTCTATAGTAAGTATCTTTCCAAGAGCTGGCGCCCGCGGTTATTATTGTTAAAGCCTTTCAGGCTTTAATTTTTTAGTTAAATAAAATTTGAGCTATAGCAGTGGGAAAAGGCCAATGCCGTTCATAAACTATAGAAAATATATAGTTTTTGGATAAAGCAAGCTAAAATAGCTATTTTAGCGCTTTTTATATCGGAACTTAACTTGCCGCAACCATCATTAATAAATACAGGTCAATAATTTATGCGAACTTTATTCTTAGCTTTTATTCTCTTTTTTAAGGTGACTCTTTTTACGAATGCTCAAACCAGCATAAATTCCATATTAATTCTGGGAGATTCCAACTTAAAAGGCCATTTTGGAGCATTCCTGCAAAAAGAAATACATGATAGTTGTAAAGTTGATGTGCTTTCTATTGCTATTGGTGGTGCCGGCTCAAAAACTTTTCTTCCACCCATGAAAAATAGCTGCTGCGGATACCGGGTGCGACAATCAAACACCAATATTGAGTTAGAAAAAGCCAAAAAAAACACCGAAATAAAAATACCAATACTTGAAAAATCTGAAAAGGCTACAAACTGCACTGTAATGGGTCAGTACGAAGGCAATTTGCTTTCCATTATGAATGTTTACAAACCCCTGGCTGTTATTTTAGTACTTGGCACCAACTATTTAAATGCCCACGATGAATTATTGGCACTTATAAAATCATATGATAACAATATTCCGATAGTTTGGATTGGGCCCTTCGATAAAAAAACTTCAACAGGCAGGTATACCTTAATTAAGGAAGCATTAAAAAATCAAACAAATTGTATGCTTGTACCATCTGATTCTATTGTGGATAAACTTGGACTTACCCCTGATCATTTTTATGGCACTGAAGCAAAAAAACTTGCTAAGGTAATCTCTGCGCAATTCAGGCCGTTTCTGGATATATCTATAAACCAAAATAATCAATGGAATTCGTACCGTATGCTTTTTTACCCGCCTGAATATCTATCGCCCAAAAAAGCCAGGAAAGTAAGCAACCTAAAAGCCGAGCATAAAAAAAGGGATAACATAAAATGGATGACGCAATAAATACTATTCCCAAACATTAAAATTTAATTTGTTGAAAATACACAATTCATCTTCAGGATGAATGCAGTAAGGTCGTTTTTTCGCTTTGAAACTCAATGTCCCCTCTGTGTATCTCTGTGATAAAATAGATTTTAAAACAATCAATTAAATAAAAGAAAAATATGATGAACAAATTTGAAGAACAACGCATTAAAAGGGCATTTCAGCAAAGAAACTGGCATGAGATAAAAACAGAAGACTCGTGGCATATTTTAAAAGTTGTTTCAGAACTGGTTGAAGGATTTGACAAAATGGCCAAAATTGGGCCCTGCGTAAGTATTTTTGGTTCTGCCCGTTCTAAACCTGAAGATGCTGACTATTTGCTTGCTGAAGAAATTGCTTTTAAGGTATCGCAATTGGGCTTTGGCGTGATATCGGGCGGTGGCCCCGGTATTATGGAAGCAGCTAATAAAGGTGCTCAGCGAGCTAAAGGAAAGTCAGTGGGGTTGACCATTAAACTTCCTTTTGAACAGGGTAGCAACCCCTACATTGATTTTGACAAAAACCTGATGTTTAATTTCTTTTTTGTCCGTAAGCTAATGTTTATCAAATATGCACAGGGTTTTATTGTTTTGCCGGGGGGTTTTGGTACTTGCGATGAGTTGTTTGAAGCCCTTACCCTTATACAGACTGGCAAAATTGGCAGGTTCCCCATTGTGTTGGTAGATAAGCAGTTCTGGGGAGGAATGATAGATTGGATAAAAAAAACAATGCTTAAAGAAGCTGAAAATATCAATCCTGAAGATTTGGATTTATTTGTATTAACCGATACAGCTGATGAGGCCGTTGCAGCCATTGATAACTTTTATAAGAAGCATAATATTAGTCCGAATATGTAAGATGCTAATTGGGTTAAGAGGTAAATTGAATCAAATCATCTTTCTATTCCGTCGGTAAATAAATGTTTTCTTTCCTAGTCATTCATGCGCCGACGGATTACATCGTTTCTTATACCCTGGGCTGAAGCCCAGGGCTAGTGATGACGCTCCTTTGGAGCTTTCCTTCTCAGATTAATTGGGTAGCTGGACGGTTTTTAATCTAACCAATCGTCAGAACAATAGCACCAAAGGTGTGGAATCATCAGCACAGGGTGCAAACTACCCCCCAATTTTCGACATAGACTCAAACACTTGCTTGCTCCTTTGTTCTTCAGCTTCAAAGCCATTTTTATGGCGTTGTTGAATGGCTTCAATGAGCCTTTCCTTTATCTCAGCATCATTACTTCCACTCCTTATCAATGCTCTTACATCAAGCCCTGGATCGGCATACAGGCAGGTTTTAATCCGTCCGGTTGAAGTGAGCCTGATGCGGTTGCAGGTGCCACAAAAACTTCTTGAAAAGCCCGCAATAATCCCAATCACAAAATCGCTGGAATCTATTTTATAATCAATGGTAGTACTCTGTGGCTGAATGGGTTGTTGCACTACATTATAGTTTTCCGAAAGCAAGTTGCTAATCTTGTCGACAGTCCAGACAGATTTGAAATTTTCATGTTCGTTAAATGGCATTTGCTCGATAAAGCGCAGGTTGACAGGTGTTTTTCTAAAATACTCAACAAAATCAATAATTTCATTAGTATTCACACCATCCATCACCACCATATTTATTTTTGTCTGAATACCGTTTTCCATGGCATCGTTGATGGTTTTCATTACGGTTTCAAAGGCATTTCTACGGGTTATTTTAATAAATTTTTCAGCCACCAGGGTGTCGAGACTGATATTTAGTTTTAAGTCTTTTATTTTTTTTAATTTATCAATATAGGGTTGAGTCAGCACACCGTTTGTGGTAATATTTACAGAATCAATACCTTCAAGCTGCGATGTATATTCAAGTAAATCAATAAAATCCTTTCTGAAAAAAGGTTCACCTCCAGTAAAGCGGACTTTATTTACACCCAATTCGGTGAATACGGTAATTATTCTAAGCAATTCTTCGTATGAAAGAATTTCGTTTTTAGGCAGAAACTGCATATTTTCGTGTGGCATGCAATAAGTGCATCGTAGGTTGCACCGGTCGGTAACGGCCACCCTCAGGTAATTCATCGGTCGCCCGTGTTTATCTATTATCATATCTTTTACTTTTAACTAAAAAAGATAAAAATATCTTTTTTTATTATCAGTTGAAAATAGTTATGATAACATTTGTGGATAATTTTGCATATACCCTTGGCTACAATATCACTAAATGTACTTGCATAAGGTGTTTAATTAGCAGAACACCATAAATATTTGCAGATTAGTTATAATTCTTTATCTTTGGCCGTTGAGTAAAAATTTGATTAGTCTTGCGTTGTGAAACACGTTTTAAAATATTTATTTATTCTCCATTTTTTTTGTCAAATTGTTGTTCAGGGTCAAACTAATTATGAACAGATTAAATCGAATGGAGTCATTCCCCCTGATTTTATTCTATCCCCTTCCAAAAAATATGATATTTTATTTGACTCAGTTTCAAAAAATATTTCGAATAAAGAAAGATCGTTGAAGCTTGATTTTTATAAAAATTCAATTTATTTCAATGATTTTTTAGTTAATAGTGGAAAAGTTTGTTTTAATACCGAATTAAACAAAACAATAAACAAAATTGCAGATCATCTTCTAAGTAATGATCCTGAGCTAAGAAGCCAACTTACTTTCTATATCCTTAAATCAGTTGAGGAGAATGCTTTTACCTTAAATAATGGCGTAATATTCATAAACATTGGCCTACTGGCAAATATCGAAACTGAAGCGCAGTTAGCTTTTATTATTTCGCACGAAATTTCCCATTATGAAAAAAAACATGTAATCAATGGCTATATACACGATAAAAAAATTATTGATGGAGAAGATAACTATAAAAGGTTAAATTATGACGAAAAAAGAATTAGTATCAGCAAATACTCACAGCAGATAGAAATAATTGCTGATAGTATTGGGTTTGATTATTTCATTAAAGCCGGATACAACCCAAAGGAAGCAGAAAATGCACTTCGTTATTCTTTAATTTCCAACATGTCTTCTGCTACTGATTCATTTACGCTTGATTTTTTAGAAAAGGGTATTTTAAAGCTTCCCAATAAATATATTCTGGAAAATATAAGGCATATAAAAGATACAAAGGAGAACAGTAATTTATACAGTACACATCCCGAAATTAGTACACGAATTCAGCTAATAAAAGAGCATGGTGGGTATTCTATAGACAAAAGCTTGAAAAGTTTTATTACTTGTTCTGAAAAAGAAATTTATCATTTAAAAGAAAAGTCCCGTTTTGAATTAGTTCATCTTTATTTACAGAATGCTGATTTTGAAAGGACTATCCACTTATGTTATCTGTTAAAGAAAGATTATCCCGAAGATCAATCCCTAAACACTGCCATGGGAATTGCATTATTTCAAATTGCATCTTATAAGAATAACAGTGATTTTCAGGACATTCATCATGATTTCGAAAATGAGTCGAATAGCATGCATCAAATTGCCTATCTTTTTGAGAATTTATCTCCATTTGAGACAACACTTGTAGCTACTAATTATCTATGGAACCTGAAAAAGGAATATCCTCAAAATGAAATTATTACGAATCTCTCAAACGAAATTATCAGGCAACTAGCTTTTGATTATGACAGGGAGATAAGAAATATCCATGATGAAATATGTTCTGGTTGTGATTATGTTGTAGCAGCAACTGATTGGTTAATGAAAAATGCTTTGTTCCAAAAAATATATAACCACTATGTACTTGAAAAAGAAAAGTTGCAAAAGGAAAAGGAAGAACTTATAAATAATAAAGAAAAGAGAAAAAAAATTGCCAAAGAGAACGAACAAATAAAAAAGAACGGTAGAGCCCTTGGTATAGACACAATTGTGATAGTGAACCCTATGTGTAAGATTGTGCAAAAAGGGAAAGTTAAGTTTAACTGGGGTGTTACCGAAAAATCCAGGGATTTATTGACAAATGCTATTTTAAGTAATTCTCAAAAAACCGGACTTAAGTTAGAGCTTCTTGACATAAAGTCT
>JARGGF010000041.1 GCA_029210905.1 Bacteroidales bacterium
CAAAGAATCCCTATCTGATTTTCAAATGTTAAGCTCTTAATTACTTTAGGGAAAATTGATATCTGCTGATCAATAATGGTCTGAGGCAAACTATTGGCATTATCCTTATATACATTAAAAATTCGTATCGGAATATTCAAAATCTGCAAGGGTTCTACAGTTCTTGGATGCAGAATGCCCGCGCCAAAGTATGCCAGTTCTGCTGCTTCAAGATAACTTAAATGATTTACCTGTGATGGTTCGCTTACATGTTTCGGATCACCGGTCATAAAACCATCAACATCTTTCCATATATCAAGTGCAGAAGCTTTGATGCAGTAGGCTATTGCAGCAGCACTGTAGTCCGTTCCTCCCCTTCCCAACAGCCTAATTAACCCATGCTTTGATACACCATAAAATCCAGGTATTATGTGAATTGACTCATTATCAAACAATTCAATCAAATTAGATTTTGATTCTTTTAGATCCACACTGGCATTACCTGAAACATTATCTGTTATTAATCCTATAAATTCAGGAAATGCGAGTTTACATTTTGGAGTAATTGTTTGAATTACACCGCATATGACAGTTGCACTTAATCTTTCTCCATAACTCAAAATCTCATCCCTGCTGGTGGGATTTGTTTGCTTGTTTTCAGTAATTTGCTCCAGACATACCGACAAATCGCTTATTAGATTTTTAATTTTATTAAATGTTGATTCACGAAGCTTTTCATCAGAAATCAGTTCAAGTACATATTCAAGTTTTAACTGGTACAAATAGTCTGTCAATTCTTTAACACCATTTGATTTCAAATGGATTTCATTAAGGCATGTGATTAACTTATCTGTTACCCCATAAAAAGCCGAAACCACAACCACCGGAGCTTGTTCATATGAAGTTATAATATTTGCAATTCGCTGAATATCTTTAATTTGCTTTAAGTTTGAGCCACCTATTTTTACAACTTTTCTATTTTGCATAAAATGATTTTTTTTTGAGTTTGTGATTGTGTTATTCCATCTTGATTTGCAGCATTGGCCTGTTGCCAAAACAGCAATCAAATAATGATGAACTTATCAAAACGAGTTTTCGTTTCCGGATAAGATTTGGCTTTTTAGGCCTGCATAAATTTTTTCTTCATGATTTTAAGTGTTAAAATTTATAATTTCCTGGTTTCCCAGGATTAGGTATTGGCACCTTGCCGAAAGCGGGTAGGTTGCCAGAGTTTCATAGAGCCTAATCTCTCCACTCTTCTGTATAAATCAAACACCCTTTTTGTAGAAAGGAATATTTGAAATTCTAGTGACAAAACTATTTGAAAGAACTATAGTTTCCAAATTTTTTTAAAGATATTTTTAAAAATAATTTATAAGTAATTGAATATCAGTATAAAAAATTTCGTTAATAAAAGAGGTTTTTGTCTCGAATTTTAAATCTAATTGCCATTTTTTGAAATAATCTCGCATAATTAAGCTCTTTTTATAACTGAAAAAAAAGAGCAGGCTATCATATTTTTAACCTGCTCCTGGTCTTAGATGTCAGGTAATCTATTCTGATTCTTCATCACTAATTTCTCTGTTTTTTACATATTTTTCGAGCCATTGATCCTGTTCCCAAAGTAAATGTAATATTGATTCTTTGGCACTGTAACCATGACTTTCCTTTGGTAAAACTACCAGGCGAGCTGTTGCTCCAAGTCCTTTAAGTGCATTAAAATATCTTTCGCTTTGCAGAGGATAGGTACCTGAATTGTTATCAGCTTCGCCGTGAATTAAAAGTAATGGAGTTTTCATCTTGTCTGCATGCATAAATGGCGACATTTTATAGTATACCTCAGGGGCTTCCCAATAATTTCGCTCTTCGCTTTGGAATCCAAATGGGGTTAGTGTTCTGTTATAGGCACCACTTCGGGCAATTCCAGCTGCAAATAAATCTGAGTGTGACAACAAGTTTGCCACCATAAATGCACCATACGAATGTCCCCCAACAGCAACTTTATTCCTGTCTATATAACCTAGTTTATCCACCGCATCAATAGCTGCTTTTCCGTTGGCAACCAATTGTTTCCTAAATGAATCGTTTGGTTCTTCTTCACCCTCGCCTACAATAGGAAAAGAAGCATCATCTAACACAACATATCCGCGGGTTACCCAGTAAACCATTGAACCATAGTAAGGGTAAGTAAACTCATTAGGATTAGCTGTGCTTTGACCCGCACTGTTTTTATCCTTAAATTCAGTTGGATATGCCCAAATTATCATTGGCATTTTGTCCTTCCTATTAATATCATATCCTACTGGTAAATAAAGTGTTCCTGATAAATCCAGACCGTCATCACGCTTATATTTTATCACTTCTTTGTGGACATTCTGAATGCTTTTAAATGGGTTTTCAAAAGATGTAATCTGCTTTAAGGCAATTTTCTTTTTAATATTCCGGATATAGTAGTTTGGATATTCTGTTGGCGACTCAATTCTTACAAGGATTTCTCCTTTTAACATATCAATTGCAGCATACAGATTTTCAAGTTTATCAGTATAATTTGATTGGTACAGCCTTTTTGTTTGTTTTGTCTTTAAATTAATTTTATCGATAAATGGAAATTGCCCTTTTTCTGTAAATCCATCACCAATTAAAAAAGCATTATCATTTTCAATATCAAGCACATATTTACCATATTCATTTCTTTTTGAAGAAAAATTCCCAGGGTCACTATACTTATCCTGATAGTTTCTGTCATATAGTATCACGGTTTCTTCTGAGGGATTGGCGGGATTAAAAACATAGGATTTTGTATTTCTATTGTTCCACCAATAATCATGAATTATTGCAGTATTATCGGTGCCCCAATCAATCCGATAAAATCTATTAATGGTTTTGCAAAGCAATTTTGGAGTTCCAGAAAATGGTGCATCCAATTGAAATATCTCATCCCGAAAATCGGCCTTTTGTTCAGGATCTCCGTCATCCAAAGCCTCTGCCCAAAAAAGAGTTGCCGCTTTATCACTTCTCCAGTTCATGCTTCTTTTCCCTTTTCTTACAGCCATAAATCCTTTGGGTAATTCTTCAATTAATGGCACCTCATTAATTACTTTTACAAGTTCACCATTACTTTTATAGATGGTTGTAATTTCAGGAAAACGATAATAAGGTACGATGTATGAAAATGGTTTATGAATGGTGCTAATCAGAACATAATTCCCATCAGGAGAGAAAGATACATCGCTGTACATTGCTTTTTCTTTCCATTTTGTTTTTTCGCCTTCTAAACTCAGTTTATAAAGCACAGAGCTAGCTAATTGCTCAAAATTGTGCTCATCACTGGCGTTTTTTAACAAATCCTGATAGGTTCTATTTTGAGCTTTTGAACCTGTGCTAGTAGTAATTGTAGGGCCTTCCGGAATAGCTTCTGCAGTATTTATCAATTCAGGTAAATTATCCGGTAAAAAATTGACCAACAAGGCCTTATTGTCTTTAAACCAGCTTATTGGATTTCCCATATTTGCATTTACATTTGCTTCACTAATTTTTTTTGCCTCAGCAGTTTTTATGTCTAAAATCCAAACTTCAACTCCTTTTTCTGTAGTATTGGTAAATGCCATTTTAGTTTGATCGGGCGACCAGTTATACATGGCCATCCTTGCATCTTTTGGCAAGCCATTAACTTGCCTGGCATCCTTGTCTGATAGCAATTTTACTTTAATATTCGTATAAAAAGCAGTCCTGCTGCCAATATTTGTTTTAGGGTTTATTCTTAAGCCGGCTAGTCGCAGTTCCTTTTCCGACAATTCGGCAATGGTTTTATAGCTATCGCGATAAAGCAAAACCATGTATTCCCCTTTGCTATCAATTTGAACATTTGGAGCTCTTTGAACATCAACAAGCTCCAAAATTTCCTTTGGTGGTTTTTGGTAACTTGTGTTTTCCTGAGCCCAAGAATTTAAGCCCAGCAGCAAAATAACAATCAATACAAAATTTTTCATAAAATAAATGTTTTAGAAATGATTAAGTTAAACTAGTTGGCTAATGATAAAGCTAATTTGGTTGATTCAATTGCAAAGCAACTAAAATAGGTAAAACTTTTCTAACTTCAAAAACATAAATCCTCATAAACTGTCATTATAAAAAATCACAACTTATAGTGATTGTGCAGGTTCTGGTTCAAAGTTAATTTTGTAACATAAATTTCAATGACCGATCTTCTAAGATCTTTTAGAAACCATATTTTAATCTAGAAATAAAGAAAGATAAATAGTATTTAAAATACCATTGTTGTTCATGAAAAATGTTCAAGTTAAAATCTGCTGCTGTGTTATGCTTTTTCAAATTGCAGGCATTGTAAAATCACAAACAGAAGCTGACAGCAGTGCTCCGTTTAGTTATACATTTGAATATGTGGGTGATGTATTTACTAATCTGCATGGTGGCCTAAAAACAGGCTCAACCTTTCTGGGAATGGCAAATTTGACCCTGGCTTTTGATACCGAAAAAGCAGGATTTTGGAAAGGAGGTATGTTTTTTATCAATGCAGCAAATACGCACGGAGGGAGACCTTCAGACATATTAGTTGGTGATTTTCAGGGAGTTTCAAACATTGAAGCAGGAGATCTTAGCTATTTACATGAAGTATGGTTTAAACAAACATTTAATAAACTAAGTTTTATCATTGGATTACAGGATTTAAATGCCGAATTTGCAGCCTGTGATTTAGGTGGTATGTTTATAAACAGTTCATTTGGAATCCATTCCACAATTGCAGACAATGTTCCTTCGCCAATCTTTCCGCTCACCAGGCTTGGTGCTATTTTTGAGTGGAAACCTAATGAAAATATTGAGTTCATGACTGGAGTTTTCGATGGGTTGTTATCTGATTATCAGAATAATGAATACAATATGAACTGGGACTTGAAAACAGGAGAAGGGATGCTATATGTTGGAGAGATAGTTTTTTCAGGAAAATTTATTAACAGCAAGCATGGTAACTATAAATTGGGATTTTATAATCACAATCATAAAGTAGCAGCGGATGATGAAGGTAGCTATACAGTTGAAAACAATCTTGGACTATATGTTCTTTTGGATCAACTGGTATACAAAAACAAAAATAACGACGGAGGAATCGGCATTTTTGCCCAATTGGGTCTGAGCAATCCGGATTTGAACAATCATTATGCCTATCTGGGTTTTGGAATGCAATACTGTGGTTTCTCGTCAAACAGGTGTGATGATGAAATTGGTTTGGCATTAGCACAAACATGGCTTAAAAAAAGCACTAATGGAAACGAAACAGTTATTGAATTAAGTTACAAAGCAATTCTGGGTGATCATTTTTTCATACAGCCTGATTTTCAATATATTATTAACCCAGCGGGTACAGATGAGAAATTAATAAACTCTTTTATTGGTAATTTAAGGTTTGGAATTAATTTCTAGATAATTCTTCTATGGAGAAGAAATTTCTATTCAATAATTAAATATATTTTTGTCAAAGTTTTAAAAAGTACATTATAGATGGATATCAATATTCTACAAGAAACCCGCTTATCTGATTTAAAAACAGGAGAGGAAGGCGTAATAATTAAAGTATTAGGCCACGGGGCTTTTCGTAAAAGAATTACTGAAATGGGCTTTGTAAAAGGCAAAAAAGTTAAAGTGATTAAAAATGCGCCATTGCAGGATCCTGTAGAATACGAAATTATGGATTACAAGGTATCTTTGCGTAGAAGTGAGGCTAATTTACTGGAAACCATATCATTAGAAGCTGCTAAATCTTTAGAAGAAATTAAATTTGAGGGCACATTTGATGAGGATATAATTAAAAAATCATTAAAGGAAAAAGGTACAAAGGTAAATATTGCCTTGGTGGGTAATCCAAATTGTGGAAAAACAACGCTCTTTAATTATGCTTCTGGCTCGCACGAGCGTGTAGGAAATTATGGAGGAGTTACTATTGATGCAAAAGAAGCTAAATATAAAAAAAATGGCTACACTTTTAATATCTCGGATTTACCCGGAACCTACTCAATAACAGAATATTCGCCAGAGGAGCTTTACGTTAGGATGCATATTACCGAAAAAATGCCTGATGTGGTAGTGAATGTAATTGATGCTTCAAACCTTGAGCGAAATTTATATTTAACTACCCAGCTTATAGATATGAATATTAAAGTAGTTATCGCTTTAAATATGTATGATGAGCTGGAGAAAAAAGGGGCACGGTTTAATTATCAGGCACTTGCAAGAATGATTGGAGTACCAATAGTGCCTACCATAGCAGCAAAAGGAAAAGGAATAGATGCACTTTTTGATAAAATAATAGAGGTGTATGAAGAGGAAGAACCTATTGTAAGACACATTCATATCAATTACGGAAAAATTATCGAAAAATCCATAAGTAACATACAGGAAAAAATAAAAGTCAATCAATCATTGACAGATAGATTTTCTTCAAGATACTTGTCAATTAAACTTTTAGAAGAAGATCAAACCACCTTGCTGCAACTATCGGTTTGTAAAAACCTGGATGAAATAAAAGAAGTTTGTAATAGAGAAATTAAAAGACTTGAAAAAGAATATGGAGAGAAGTCTGAAACAATAATTACTGATGCAAAATATGGCTTTATTGCCGGAGCATTAAAAGAGACATATATCCCGAGTGTTGAAGTGCGAAGACGAAAAACAGAGGCCATCGATAATTTGATCACACACAAACTTTTTGGGTTTCCAATATTTATTTTTTTCATGTGGCTGATGTTTCAGGCTACATTTACAGTGGGCAGTGTGCCTATGAACTGGATTGAAGCAGGTGTTGGTTATCTTTCAACTTTTGTTTCGGATAGTATGGCAGATGGCACACTAAAAGATTTGTTGGTAGATGGTATTATAGGTGGTGTTGGTGGAGTGATAATTTTTTTACCTAATATCCTCATCCTGTTTTTTTTCATATCACTTATGGAAGATACAGGTTACATGGCCAGGGCTTCATTTATTATGGATAAATTAATGCATAAAATCGGGCTACATGGAAAATCCTTTATTCCATTGATTATGGGCTTTGGTTGTAATGTGCCTGCAATAATGGCAACCCGTACACTAGAAAACAGAAAAGATCGTATCCTAACCATGATCATTACCCCATTTATGTCGTGCAGTGCCCGGTTACCAGTTTACATATTGTTAATTTCAGCCTTTTTCCCCGAAAATCAGGGAACTGTGCTGTTTTCAATTTATTTTATTGGCATTGCCCTGGCTATTCTGGCCGGATTTATAATGAAGAAAACTTTTTTTAGTAAAAATGATGTACCTTTTGTTATGGAGCTGCCTCCATATAGAATTCCAACAATAACTAACACCTCTGTACACATGTGGAACAAAGGAGTTCAGTACCTGAAGAAGATGGGAGGCGTAATCCTGGTGGCATCTATATTAATTTGGGCTTTAGGTTATTATCCGAGAAATGTAGATTTTTCTACCGATTATGATGCCCAGATAGAGCAACTAAAAACAAATTCGGAGTTGAATGCCGCAACTAAAGTAAATAAGATAAAACATATAGAGCTGACAAAAGAAAGCGAACGACAGGAAAAATCCTACATTGGTAGAATGGGCCATTTTATTGAACCTGTGATAAAACCTTTGGGTTTTGATTGGAAAATTGGGGTAAGTATTCTCACAGGTTTAGCTGCAAAAGAAATAGTTGTTAGCACGATGGGTGTTTTATATCAAGCCGATATTAATGCGGATGAAAGTTCCGAAAGCCTTGTTGAAAAACTTAAACAGCAGGAATATACGAGTGGAGTCCGTAAGGGACAAAAAGTTTTATCCCCGCTGGTAGCATATTCTTTAATGTTGTTTATACTGATTTATTTCCCCTGTGTTGCAGTGATTGCTGCAATCAAAAAAGAAGGAAATTGGAAGTGGGCTGTGTTTACTATGTTTTACACCACTTTTACAGCCTATATTGTTTCTTTATTAACTTATCAGATAGGAAGTTTATTTATTTAATTAAAAGCTTATGAATCAAGATATTATAGCCCTTAGCATCGTTTTTTTGGCAGCTGTTTATGCCATTTATTCTATTATAAAAACCTTAAGGATAAAATCAAGCGGATCTTGTGGTGATAGCTGCAGTTGCAGTGCAAAAAGCGATATTAAAAAGATGCTTAAAAATAGTCAAAAAATGCCAAGTGGAAAATTACGGATAGGGTGATGGAAGATGTGGTTAAAAAAAATCCTTCGCATAAAAACAATGGAAGGATTTTTTTTAATGCCTTAAGTTACTATTTGGTAGCAGCCCATTTTCTTATTTCAGTCCTGAACCATTCATCAGCCTCTGCAGTCCACTTGTAGTTATCACGAATATAAGCCATTGTATCTTTTTCGATTTCGGTATACGAATTTCCGTCCTTAACTTTCTCTAACAATTCTTTGGCATCCTTTAAAGAAATTCTACCGTCGCCTGCTCCGGCAATAGCTGCATCCGCAAATTCTATCAATTCACCATCATATTTTTTGCCGTCAATAGTAGTGTAGTATCCCATAATTCAAAAATTATTTAGTTAGTAATTAAACAAATTTAAAGATTTTATTATGCATTAACAAAAATAGAATTAGAATTTAAAACATTCATTTTCTTTAGGCGAATGGCATTTTTCTTTGGATAAAAGCCCCATTTTATATGATAATAGCAGAATAATAGTCTGCCCTTATTCAGTGTTTAAAATAAGCTCAAACCTTTCCCTTATTTTCTAATTCGTCAAGTATTTCCTTTTGCAAATTTCCTAATTGGTTGGCTTTATCTTTGATTTTAGCCTCGAGCCTGGCATTTAAAGTTCTTAATTTAACACGTTCTATTTTAAGTAATTGGTTCGTAAAATAGTCGCGCCGTGCATAATATTCAAGATATCGGGCTATGAAAAACCCAATAAGGTTTATAGCAATTAAAAAAAAGCTGTTAACTACTGCCAAAAGAAAAGGCATTTGGATAATAAAAAATGCGGCGATAATATAGGCTGTACTCGACAAAATACCAGCAGCTACTGCCCAGATAAATCGCAAACGAAGAAAACCATAGTTCATCACTAAAATTAATATTAACCCGGCAAAGTAATAATTTGCAAGATTTTCAGGAGCCAGCCATATCATACCAGTTACTCCAAGACATGATATTAAAACAACCATTGCGTTAACAAATTGAATTTTTCGCTTGTAAATTTTAGCAAAACTAAAAGCCAAAACTGACAATAACATTGGGATTACCAAAAGGTAGCGCAAGGTTAAAAATTTGTGCTCAAATTCAGGTATTAATGCTGCATCAATGATTCCATAAAGGGCATACAAAATAATTGCCGCAAATATTGCAAGCCTGACATGATCAAGAGACTTGTTATAAAAATCGACAAGAAAATGTGTTTCCAGCTCTTTATTTTCCTTAGTAAATGCAAGTGTGATGGAATTTAACGAAAAGGTACGGATAACCTGTTTCTCATCAGTAATCTCATGTTCTTCAGTAATCAGCGCCATTTGTATCAAAGTAATTGTTTTACAAGATACAAACAAAATTGATTTCCGAAAAAATTAGCTTTATCTACAATTCATTCTATCTTATTAATAGCCTCATTATCAAATACTTAACTTTTATATTTAATTTTTGCGTAGAAACCATAAAACAGTTATTTGAAGGTAAATTTCAGCCAATATTTAACAGCATTGTAAAGCCTGATGCAATTTAAACCTTTGCTAATTTTTAAGCCAATCCAGGGTAAACAAATATGCATACCTGTCTTCACCCATTCAAATAATGCAGCGTTTCAGTTATTTCAAAACCAACGACTGAGGTGGATTATGAAAATGGCAAAAAAGGTAGATTCCATCTTTTTAAACTATCAAAAACCGTAAACCTATTTTCGTTTATTGAATATTTACAAGTATTTTTGTTTATAAAGCAAAGAAAACACAAACAAAATAGAATTTCATAAAAATTACATTTTGGTCAAAGTGTTGTTGCCAGCAATAGAATTAAATCATCACAACGCTAGCTTAAAGAAAAATATGGACAGCCCTAAAGAAAAACTCCAACTAATAGAAAAAGAATTAGCATTACATCAGGAAAAATTAAGGATTTCACAGTCTTTAGTTAAAATTGGATTTTGGGAACTTAATCTAAAGAATAAAAGTATCCATCTGTCGGAAGAAGCAATTGCTATATTAAAAAAAAAGAACTTATCACCTTCACTAAGCCTTAAGGAATTCGCAGGGCTGTCTGTGGAAAATGATAGCGATTTTGTTTATCAACAGCTGCTTAAACTCACCGAAGGAACCAGCAATTTAAATGTTGAATTTGTTCTAAACAGAAAGATTGATAACAAAGACATTATAATTAATGCAATTGCTAATTGTTCAATTGAAAGCAACTATATTCCAAATACTTTAATTGGAATAGTGCAGGATGTTACAGAACAAAAAAATACCGAACAGATACTAAAAAATGCTAAAAACAGGGCTGAAGAAGCGGATACATTAAAATCGGCTTTCCTGGCAAATATGTCCCATGAGATCCGTACCCCTTTAAATGCCATCCTTGGATTTTCGCATTTGTTGACTAATCCTGAGCTTGATAATACACAAAGAAAGGAATATAGCGAATATATTACAAGCAGCGCAAATAATTTATTGAACCTGATTAGAGATATTATTGACGTATCTAAAATTGAAGCCGGAAAGATTAATGTAGAACAAAGCAAGTGCGAGGTAAATAAAATTCTGAAGGAATTGAAATTTACCTTTGAACGGGAAAAAATAAACCAAAATAAGACAGACATTGATATTCAATTACATACTGCGGTGAATGATGACAATTTCGCCATTCTTACAGATCCCTATCGTTTCCATCAGATTCTTGTAAATTTAATAGGAAACGCGCTAAAATTTATTGAAAAAGGTTTTATTGAATTTGGATATGTATTCAGCAGCAAATCAGTATTACAATTTTACATTAAAGATACAGGAATAGGAATACCTAATGATAAAATTGATATCATTTTTAACCGTTTTGGACAGATTATTAACAACAAAATTAAAAACCCTGCCGGGACAGGACTTGGATTATCAATTACCAAACATTTAGTGGAACGCTTAGGTGGTAAAATATGGGTAGCGTCTGAACCTGAAGTTGGAACAACATTTTATTTTACTTTGCCTTTTGAGCAAATTGAAAATAAAGATTCTGAACAAATAACACTGAGTAATGAATTTGAACAACTCGAAATAGGAGATTTGAAAATTTTAGCTGTGGAAGATGATCCTATTAACATGATTTTACTTGAAGACACCCTGAAAATGTACATTGCAAAATTGCACATTACCAAGGCTTATAATGGACTTGAAGCCATAAAATTAATAAGGGAGATGAATTTCGATTTGGTAATCATGGACATTAGAATGCCACATCTTGATGGTTATGAGACAACAAAAAAAATAAGGACAGAGTTGCCTTATCCTAAAAATATAACGCCTATTTTGGGACTTTCAGCGCATGCCTTAAGTTCTGAAATTGAAAAAGGCAAAAAACTTGGAATGAATGATTTTCTTTCTAAACCAATTCAACATGAAGAATTATTGATGAAAATAAAACAACTTAGTGCATTTGCTGAATCTAATGTTAATAGCGAACAAGCATCTGATATACAAATGTATAATTACTTTAACAGCATTAATCTCAGCTTTTTTTACAAGCTCTTTAAAAACGATACAGGTAAAATAAAAAACACACTAAAGGAATATGTGAAACAGGTTCCACGTCAACTTGAATCATTAAAAAGGAACCTGGAGAATGAAGAACCAGAAAAACTTAAAACGACTTCGCATTCGCTTAAGTCTACTTTTAAGTATATAGGCAGGCAGGATCTTTCGGAAATTTCAAGAGAGCTTGAAATGTTGGCAGGTAATAAAGAAAAAAAAGAGAAAATAATGTTAAATATTGAAAATTTAAATGCAGCCTGGCAAGAAATATATGCTGAGATTAGGGATAATATTTTACTAGAGCTAAAGTAAACAATTTATGCAGTATGAAACCCATTTTAAATTAAAAAAAGTAGTGTTGTGTTCAAGGAGAACTGATGGGTTAACGCATCAGATACAGGTCGCCTTATCATTATTATTAGAAAATTTCCATCCATAAATTAAAGCTTGATAAAATTCCAGCTTTTATTTTCTAATTTTAGATTTTAATTTTTAGGCTCTCAATTGAATAAAAAAGAAGACCTGCATATTGCGACAAGAATCAACAATATAAACTTGAATTTAAATTTGGTGATGAAAAATATTAATTCAATCACTTTTAGATTATATTTGTTAATTAAAATAAAGCCATAATTAATGAACTACAATTGGAAAAACAAAACAATTCTTGTGGCCGAAGATTCTGAAATGAATTTTATTTTATTAAAAAAAAGTCTTGAGTCCTCCGGTGCTGAAATAATATGGGCAAAAGATGGTGAAGAATTAATGAAATCAGTTGAAAGTCAGAAAGATATAAGCATAATATTAATGGACATCAGCATGCCTAAAATGGATGGTTTCACAGCCACTAAAGCCTTAAGGAAGGCAGGTTTTTCAACTCCAATAATTGCTCAATCAGCTTTTTTGTTGGATATTGAAAAAGATAAAATCATTGAAGCAGGTTGTAATGATTTTATTGCTAAACCTAT
>JARGGF010000420.1 GCA_029210905.1 Bacteroidales bacterium
CAGGCTAATTGATAAAATAGGCTCATTTTTAATCGTATATTCATCAAGCTTTTTTACCTCGTCTGATTTTAATATTTTCATAGAAACATATAGTTTTTTTACAAATTTAGCAATTTTAACCTACTATTCATCAAATATAAAAAGCGTAAGGCTAAGAATCTGGGTACAAAATATTTTAGAAAAAACTAAGAAATCTATAATAAGCAATCAGCATAGTTAAAAAGTTGCAGAAAATTGTTTGATGAAATGCGTTAAATCATACAGTAAATTCAAAAAGATTTTTATATTTGTCGGCATTCAGAAAAAAAGAATTGATTATCAAACGCTTTATTTAATTAATATTCATCTAAAATAAAAAAAATATGTTAAAAGGACACCCTAAAGGACTACTGGTTGCATTTTTTGCCAATATGGGAGAAAGATTCGGTTTTTATACCATGATGGCAATACTGGTTTTATTCCTCCAGGCAAAGTATGGTCTTTCTGAAAAAATTGCTGGTGACTATTATAGCTGGTTCTATTTTGGAATTTATGCTTTGGCATTGATTGGAGGTATTATTGCCGATGCTACCAGAAAATACAAGTTTGTAATTCTCGTTGGTATTATAATCATGTTTTTGGGCTACATCATGATGGCCTATCCAACCGCAGCAGAAAAAGAATATTTATGGCTAAGCCTTGCTGCTTTGCTAATTATTGCATTGGGAAATGGATTATTCAAAGGAAACTTACAAGCTGTTGTTGGCCAAATGTATGATGATCCCAAATATGCAAAAGTTCGGGATTCTGCATTCCTTATCTTTTATATGGGTATCAACATTGGTGCATTCTTTGCTCCATTCGCTGCCACAGGCGTCCGCAATTGGTTCCTTGGTACTCAAGGATTTTTGCACGATGGAAGTTTACCAAAAATGTGCCATGAATATATTGATGGTTCTTTAGCTGATGTATCAATATTCCAGTCACTTGCCGACAATGTTTCAGGGGCACCTGTTGCTGATTTATCTACATTTGCAACTCATTATATTGATGCCTTTTCAAAGGGATATAATTGGGCTTTTGCTATTGCAGCTGGTACCATGGTTATTTCTTTACTTGTATATGTTATTTTCAACAAACACCTTCCAAGTGTATCTAAGGTTAGTTCTTCGGGTGAGAATAATGAGAGCAAAGAATTAAAAAAGAACTCTACCTCTAGTCCTGTAGCTTTGCTTTTGGCTATTGGTCTGATGTCTACTACATCTTTTATTTTCTATTTCCTTATGGATGATTTAGCTTTGGGTATGGCTGTTGGATTATTTGTTGGTTTTGTTGCCTGGATAATCCAGATTTCAACTAAAGACGAACGTCCGAGAGTTACATCCCTAATTCTGGTGTTCTTTGTGGTAATTTTCTTCTGGATGTCCTTTCACCAAAATGGTTTAACTTTGACATTCTTTGCGCGTGATTATACCGTAAAAACAGTAGATGCATTCACAAACATATTCTTTAATCTTCAATCAATCCTTTCTTTTATTGGTGCAGTTGCCGGGTTAATAATTATGTTTGCAAGAAAAGCGATAAAAGAAAAAATGATTGGAGCTGCCATGTTCCTTGGACTTGGTGCTTTAACATATTATTTCGTTTCAGGTTTTAATGAACAAAATGCAATTGCGCCAGAGGTATTTCAATCATTCAATCCTCTTTTTATTGTTGCATTAACTTTCCCTGTTATGGCCGCGTTTGCCTGGATGCAGAAAAGAAACATGGAACCCTCAACTCCTAAAAAAATAGGAATAGGAATGATAATAGCAGCAGTTGGATTTTTAATAATACTGGTTGCTTCGTTAAATCTTGTATCACCTCATGAACTGCAATTTTTGGATGCCGCAGGCGAAACCAAATACAATCCGGTTCCTGATTCATCAAGAGTGATGCCTTACTGGCTAATAAGTGGTTATTTAATAATGACAGTAGCTGAACTTTTCTTAAGTCCAATGGGCTTATCATTTGTTTCCAAAGTAGCTCCTCCAAGGTTCCAGGGTTTGATGCAGGGAGGTTGGTTGTTGGCGACTGCAGTTGGTAATAAATTTTTATTTGTTGGCAGTAATTTCTGGGGAAAACTTGACTTATGGCAATTGTGGTCAATTTTCATTGTTTGCTGTTTATTATCAGCAGTATTCATTTTCTCAATCATGAAACGCCTTGAAAATGCCACCAGGGCAAGTGCCTAAAGAATAAGGATTAATGAATCAATACAAAAAGCTGAACTTTATAAAGTTCAGCTTTTTTGGTCTTTAGAAAACTTATCTTTCCTTTCCAAAATGTCCTAATTTAATGTACTAAAAATCAGGTAAAAAAATTACTTAAAAAAAAGGACAAAGCAATGGATAGATATAATAGATTATTCCTTCAAAACTTATTAAAAAAATATTATCTTTATTTTTTAATTTCATATCAGGTCTATTCTATAAATTTATGATTATTAAGCGAATAAGTATTCTACTCATAATCCTGTTCATTTCAAAAGCTTCAATTATAGTTGCACAAGTTGATTCATTATTATTATTGTTGAAGAATGAACATCATGATACTACAAAAATCAGCATCTATAACCAATTATCAGCTCATTATACCAAAATAAATCCTGATACTGCCTATTTTTATGTAAATCAGTCTCTTAAACTGTCAGAAAAATATCTAAATGCTGATGATGAGAACTTACTAAATGCCGTAAAAAAACACATGGCTGATAGTTATACCCTTTTGGGAAATTATTATAAAGCACTTGGAAATTATGATGAAGCAGTAAAAAGTTACAAAAACTCATTAAATAAACGGCGCGAATTAGGAGATAATTCAGGAGTTGCAAATAATTACATTGATATTGGGATAGCTAAATCAAACAAAGGTGATTATTTTGTTGCAGTAGATTATTATAAAAATGCAGTAAAAATATTAGACGAATTGAATGACGAACCCGGGCTTGCTAAGGTTCATCGCAATATCGGAAATGTATATTATTATCAGGGAGAATGGGATATGGCACTTGAATCATATCAAAAGTCGCTAAAAATCTGTGAGAAAACAGACGACCTGGAAGGTGTTTCAAGAAACCAGAATAACATAGGAATTATTCACCTAAAAACCGAGCGGTACAATTGGGCTATTGAATATTTTAAAAAGTCACTTGACATAAAAAAACAGATTGGAGATGAACGTGGCGTGGCAACATGTTACAACAATATGGGTGATGTATATTTCAAGAAAAAAGATTTCAAAGAAGCACTGAAATATTATGAAATCTCATTAAAAATGAGAAAGGAAGTTAAAGATACCAGAGGTGCGGCTTTTAGTTTAACAAATATTGGAAAACTATTGGTTGAGGAAAAAAACTTTGCCAGGGCAGATTCCTTCTATAAAGCTTCATTGCAAATTTTTGAAGAAATTAAGGATAAAGAACAAATCTCACTGGTTTATAACGAAATTTCGGCCATTAATCTTAAACAGGGAAATTATGAAGAATCTGTTAGGTTTGCAGATTTATCGCTCGATATAGCAAAAGATTTACAAGCACTTCCAAGGATACGTGATTCCTACGAGTTGCTTTACCAGGCTTATGAACACCAATATAATATCAGCAAAGCGTTCTATTATTTTAAGTTATATTTCGAAAATTATAAATTGTACGTTACAATAAAGGATAGTATTTACAGCAGCGAGTCTAATAAATTAATAGAGCGGGAACAACGATATAGAATTGACCAAAAGCAAAATGAAATTGAAACTCAAAACCTATTAATTAAAAATAAGGAGGCTGATGAGAAAAATCTGAGAATGCAGATGTCCTTCTTATTAGCAGGTTTTGCATCAATGATAGTATTTGCGTTTATTCTGTTCAGAAACTATAAACAAAAAACCAAAGCAAATAAACTTCTTGAGGAACAAAAGAAAGAAATACAAAAGGCTAAGGAGGAAATTGAAGCCCAGCGCGATATCGTAATGGAACAAAATGCCCTTGTACTTGCTCAGAAAAAGGAAATTGAGGACAGTATTATTTATGCCCAAAATATCCAAAAAGCAATATTGCCATCAAGAGATTTGAGAGATGAGATTTTACCTGAGCATTTTATTTTCTTCAGGCCAAGAAACATTGTAAGCGGTGACTTCTTCTGGATGAAACAATTAAAAAATTTCGTTGTTGTTGCTATTGCAGATTGTACAGGTCATGGTGTTCCAGGGGCATTCATGAGCATGCTGGGATTTATGTTTTTAAACGAACTGGTAACAACCCGAAGCCTTGATAGCGCAGGCCAAATACTGGACAGGTTGCGTGACAAAGTGAAAAAATCCCTTCACCAATCAGGAAAAGAAGGTGAAGCAAAGGACGGTATGGATATGTCTTTTTTTATTATAGACACCGAAACGCGCGAATTACAATTTTCCGGCGCCTTTAATCCATTGTACATTGTCAGGGATAATGATAAGATTAATGAGAACCTGGAACTGGAAAATGAAAACATTAAAATGTGTAAGCCTTCTGATGAATCTATTAATGCTACACTTTTCGAAATAAAAGCTGACAGGCAGCCTATTGCAATTTACATGTACGAAAAAGATTTTCAAACCCATATCTTCAAACTCGAAAAAGGCGATAGAATCTACTCATTTACTGATGGTTATCCTGATCAATTTGGTGGTGATGAGGGCAAAAAATTTAATGCCAAACGCTTTAAAGAATTCTTACTAAAAATTGGCGATCACCCAATGGAAAACCAACTTGAACTGGTTACCAATAATTTCTACACCTGGATGGGAGAACTTGAGCAAGTTGATGATGTATTATTGATGGGTTTGAGAATGGATTAATTCCTGCATTTATCGCCATTCTCTTTCTTAATCAACTTAAACGACCAATAAATTATATTTAGAAAAATCCCCATCAGTATAGTCATTCCCCAGGTACCTGGATGCTTAAAAGGGTTAGTAAACCTGTCACTGATATCATAAATTATTCTCATGGGTTCTTGCATAATGTCCCAGCTATTCCAACGCAAATAACGTCCAAGATAAATACCAAAACTACCAATAAATAGTAAAATTATTGAAACTACATTAACCAGATTTTTGTGAATCATACTATTTAGCACCTTTTCAATATTCCATATACTAATAAATCCGAACATCAATCCTGTCCATGCAAAAGATAAGATCAGCAATAAATCAAACCAGACTGGCATTGCTGCCTGTATTTTTAAATGAAA
>JARGGF010000421.1 GCA_029210905.1 Bacteroidales bacterium
CTCATTCAACCGATAACTTTCTTCCATGCTTTTTTCAACAGTCCAATGACTAGCCTGCCATTGTGTTGCATTTAGGCCAATTACCTCCCACTGTGGGTCGATTAATCCGCGGACAAGTGCAAATAAATCATCCACTTCATTGCCGGTATCAGCATCAATAATTACTTTCCTTTTTTCTTGTGCAAAAGTGCTAATTGCGATTACAAGCAAGAAAACTAATAATCTCATTTTTTTCATAAAATTAAATTTTTATTCTCGATGAATAATGTTGTTTAAAGAAAAGAAGCTTAACCGTTTTTTCAAATCATCCTCGTTTAAACCTTTATCTAATGATATTTCCACTCTTTTACCAGGTTGCAAATCAAAGTAATTGTTACTAAAATGTAATTCACCTTTTGAATCAATTAGATACAAGTTTTTAGTAAGTTTATCACTGCTTAATATGATGTAAGTCCTTTCATTTCTGATTGTAATTTCACTTGTTATTTTTACTTCTGGAAGCCTTAGGTCCTTAATCCTGCTAAAATAATGCAAGTTTGAAGCAAGAGTACTGTTGCCTTGTTCAATAGAAGCATCAAGCACAATTGAGTTTTTGTTATATTTTTCAACTAATTTCTTTAGGTTTATTTTTTCAACTATTTGACTTTTGTTCGCTTTTATATTTATTGACATTGAAGATTCGTATAAAATCATTCCTTCAAAATTCATCAGTTTTAGTTTTAACTGTGAAGAAATGTCTTTTTGTAAATCACTAACAACATGAATTATTATTGTGTCATTTTGTTCTTCGGTACTAATAATAAGTGGGGCAAAGCTATCGCGTGTCCTATACATAATTGGTTTCCATTGCCCGTAATAATCTATCATTGACCATGATGCTACGGGCCACACATCGTTAAATTGCCAAAGTAAAGCACCCATGCAATAAGGTTTGCTTCTGCGGTACAGCTCATTACTTACCCTCATAGCCTCAGCCTGCATAATGCCACTTATATAGGTAAATTCCATCAGGTTTTGAGGCTGGGGATAGTACCTTTTTATAAAGTCCTTGATATTGTCTTGTATCCCATTATAGGCATCCCTGAATTTAAAAACATTAGAAGCCGTGTCCATTTCTTCAGCAGGAATATATTTTTTTAGCGAGGTATGTGCAGGATAGCCAATAAATCCATACTCACTTATAAACCTGCTTAAACGACTGTATTCTGCTTTATCGAAATCAATCTTTCCAAACCATACACTCCAGGCATGTGTATCTCCATAACCGGGAGTATTTACTAATATTGAATCAGTACCGGTTGTAGGAGAGCTTCTAACATAAGATATTGCAGGGTGATATTGTTTAACAACTTGAGGAAGTATAGTGTCGAAAATTTTTTTATGATCAATATCGTAGAGCTCCTTGGGGTAGCTTTTAGGCATAAACCCTTCAAACCAAGCGGATTCAACTTCGTTACTCCCAGCCCAAATAGCCAGGCAAGGATGATTTCTTAGTCTTTTTACCTGGTGAACAGCTTCATGTTCTATTAAATCACAAAATTCTTCTGAAGCAGCTGGCATTCTTGAGGCAAACATAAAGTCCTGATAAACTAAAATTCCTAAAGAATCGCATAAATTATAGAAAATATCGTATTCGTAAATACCACCTCCCCAAACTCTTAACATATTCATATTTGCATCAACTGCTGCTTGAAGAAATTTTTTGTATCGTTCAGGACTTACCGAAGGCAACATAGCATCGATTGGTACATAGTTAGCTCCCTTCATAAAAACAGGTACGCCATTAACTTTAAAGTAATAGCTTTTGCCATATTTATCGTATTCGTTTACAAATTCAACAGTACGAAGGCCAATTCTTTCAGTAATTTCATCAATGGTTGTATTCCTATTATTTGCCCTAATGTTTATCGAATACAAATGTTGAGCACCCATTCCATTTGGCCACCAGCGTTTAGGGTTATCTATTTCAAAAGGAATACGTACGATATTTCTGCCTTTATCTAGCTGAAATTCATTTCCCGAGACCGCCTTACTATCTTCTACAAACAAGTCAAAAGTAGCCATAGTTTGCTGCGATGCCTGAATTTCGAGTTCGGCTTCAAGCGAGGCTCTTTTGTCTGAAATTTCTTTTAGCCTGATGTAGGCATCAACAATTTTATAGTCGTTCCATAATTTAATTTTCACAGGTTTATATATTCCCGAAGGTACTAGTGGACATGCCCAGTCCCAACCAAACTGGTATTGTGCCTTACGCACAAATTTCATAGGAAGCTCTTTATCAGCCTGAAAGTGTCCTTCTGTATAAAACTCATAGTTATCTATTACTTTTTGGGCTTCTTTGAAAGGAGACTTTATCCTTACTTCAAGATAGTTCGACCCAACTTTAACTAAATCAGTAATTTCCTTTTCAAAAGCCAGAAACATATTGTTCGTACTCAATATCAGGGAATCATTTAAATAGATATCAGAGTAAGTATCGACCCCCTCAAACAAAAGTGTTTTATTTTTATAGGCGATTTGATCATTGCTTAAAAAAAAAGCTGTTTTATAAACCCAACCGGTATCTCCAACAAAATTGTACTTTCTGGGATTAGTGCCAAAATACAGGCTATCAATAATTTTATTTTTTAAAAGATCGGTGTGTACATAACCGGGAACAGTAGCAGGCAAATATTCCTGACTACCCTCCTTGGCAAATTCCCAATTATCAGATAATTGAAACTCAATATTTTTTTCCTCGTTGCAGCCGGCAAAAAATAATACAGCCGGCAATAAAATTCCAAAGAATCTTATTCTATATTTTCTTAGATTGTTCATTACTTTGTTATTTTAAAATCTTTTTCAAGTACAATATTTTTTACAGATTTTCCAATATAAACCATAAATGTTCCAGGCTCAGCAATCTATTTGTCAGTAAATTCGTCATAAAAGGACAAATCCGCTTTAGTGATTTTAAACTTCACGGTTGTTGAATCGCCAGCATCAAGCTCTATTTTCTTAAATGCTTTCAATTCTTTTAAGGATAATAAGGTATCTCACAATCTTTAAATTTTATTAGAATAAAAAATACAAGAGGCTGTTTAAAAAGTATTATTTTGGCATAAAATCACAAAAGCCCAAAATTCATAAATGTTTAAAATAATTATATTACTGCTTTGTGTCGATTAATGCATGTATTTAATGGTTGTAATTTATATTTTTTTCATTTTCTGTCACCCTCCTGGTGCTGCGTCAAGCCTAAAATTTCAGGTGAAAATACCTGACACGTTCACCAGTCAGGTGTTTTACTTTCCGTGAGGGCTTTGCCATTCACTTAATGGAATAAATGAAATTTTATACTTAACATGACATTAGATTCTTTCTCAATTCTCAGTTCTACTTTTAAACATTTTCCTTGAGAAAAGCTTCAATTTCCTTTCGCATTGGTGCCGAAGGCTGTGCCCCCATTTTAGTTACGCATAATCCAGAAGCCGCATTTGCAAAACGCATGGCATTTTTAATTGTCATCCCTTCCACAATACCAACTGCATAACTTCCAGCGAAAACATCTCCTGCTGAAGTGGTATCAACAACATCTACCTTATATGCAGGCATAGTATGCTTTTCATTTGAAGAAAAATAAACTGCCCCATTTTCACCCAGGGTAATAATGACTTCCTTTACCCCCAAATTTAAAAGAATTCGAGCTGCTTTTTCAGCCTCTTCGGTCGTTTTTATTGTTGCAGTGCCTGCTAAGAAACCAGCCTCAACTTCGTTGAGCATAAGTGTTGTTACTTTTGAAAGATAATTGGTATCAAAAGCACGAGCAGGGGCAAAATTCCATACTGTTGGTATATTTTTTTCTGTCGCCAAATCAAGAACATATTTTATAGTATCGGCAGGTATTTCGTATTGAAGAATAATCACAGCAGCTTCTTCAATAATCGGCATTGCCTTGTCTATCATATCATTTGTAAGTAAATAATTGGCTCCTGGTGCTACCGACAAATAATTGACACCTTCATTTCCAATCATTACCAGGGCATGTCCACTGGTCACATTATTCATTTTAAATACATAGCGTGTGTCTATGCCATCGTCTTTATAATTCTGCACCATTTGGGGAGTATAAGCATCCTGCCCCACACAATTAATGAAAGCCACATTGCCTCCCGCTCTTGCAGCAGCAACGGCTTGATTGGCACCTTTACCCCCATATGTTTGCATAAAAAATGCATCGGTTACGGTTTCTCCCTTTTGCGGGAGGTGATCCATTTTCATTATTAAATCCACATTGGAACTTCCAATAACAACAATTTTATTTTTCATCAACAATTAGTTTAAACGCGCAATAACAATTAAAATTAATCCAACTATAAACAAAGCAAACATCGCAGCCAGCAGTTTATTGGTGCCTTTTGGTGCTCCTGCAAACTCTTTCCAGATAAAAACACCCCAAATTACTGCAATCAATGTGGCACCTTGCCCCAATCCATAAGAGATGGCAAAACCGGCCTGTTCTGCTGCTATCAGATTAAATTCCATTCCTGTTGCCCAGATCAGTCCGCCTAAAATACCTATCAGGTGGGTTTTTGTATTTGCTTTTGTATAATAATCTTTATAACTAACTTTTTCACCGGTAACAGGCTTATACATAAACCAGCTGTTGAACAAAAAGTTAGAGGCAAAAATTCCCAGGGTAAATATAAACATTGCTGAATATGAGGTCATTAGCCCTTCAGTTGGGGCAGCAAAACCCGTTGACATTGATGCCGCTACAAACCGATAGAAAAAACCCATTAAGATGCCTGATAATACAGAAATAATAATGCCTTTTTTAATATCTTTAGATCCACTTTGTGGCAGCTTTTTATAGGCCAATGCGTCAACTATAATTGCTGCAACCACCAGGCCAAGTCCAATAAATAACAAGCTGGCATCTCCAACAGGTGCTGCAATATAGTTAACCACAACTCCAATTACTAAGGCAAGCCCCACGGCTATTGGAAAAGCAACAGACATGCCTGCAATAGCAGTGGCAGCCACTATTAGAAGGTTGGAAAGGTTAAAAATAACCCCACCAACAAATGCCGAAGTCAAAGAACTGGTGTCTGCCTGAGTTAGATCTTCAACAAATCCACGGCCTTCTGAACCGAAACTTCCAAAAGTGAATCCAAATAATAAGGTTGTTAAAACAAGGCCTATCGAATAATCCCAGTAATAGAGAGGGAAAGCCCAGTTT